>JALOOB010000265.1 GCA_025454635.1 Anaerolineae bacterium | reverse complement strand
AGTGGGCGTACTTCAATTACCTTATCTACGCGCTGGCGAACCCGGCCCCTGTCCCCTTTGCCGAGTACGATGGCTCGCCGGTGCCGAAGGCTGCGGAGCGCGGGGGCATCCTTGTTGTCCTGCTTGCCATCCTTGGCACCGCCGCGCTCGCGTTTGCGTTGGTCCGCCGCTACAGCCTGCGCCACCCGGAAGCGCTCGACCTGCTCGTGGCCGACCCGGAGCGTTACCGCGAGCGACAAGAGGCGGGCGGGTGGGAGGAAGTTGGCTTCCACCGACCCCTCGGCGGCTTCCTGCTCGCCGTCATGCTTGGCCTGATCGTGTTCGTGCCGCTGATCATCTACCAGAACCTTATCCTGCCCGCGTACATCCTACCCTCCGCGCAGGCGCTCGGCATCTGGGGCCGCGTCACGCAGTTCTTCAACGTCGCTTGGCTCTTTTTCGACCTCGGCACGAGCGCGGCATTGGTCAAGTTTCTGGCGCAATATCGGGTGGACGATCCCCGCCGGGGCATCATGTACGGGCAGTTGTTCGTGTGGTGGCAGGCGCTCTCCGGCGCAGTGCAGGTCGCGCTGATCGTTCTCGTCGCGACGACCGTGCTCCCGCGCTCCGCTTACGCCATCTACGCGTGGAGCGTCATCCTGCACGCGTTCATCCAGATCCCTGGCTTTTATCTCGTCTATCGCCATGCGCTGGCCGGGCTGCAACGCTTCGACTATGCGCAGTTGCTCGACATGGCCCAGCAAGCGTTCCTGCCCATTCTCATGCAAATCCCCATCGTGCTCCTGATGGTCCGTTGGGGCCAGGGTCGCCCGGTCTTCGGCCCGGCCATGGGCGGCCTGCTCGGCCTTGGGCTCGCCGCCTACGCGACGGAGTTGGCGTGCTTCGGTCTCGGCTGGCTGATGTGGCGTCGCATCGGCTTGCGGAGTCGCGTGCTCTTCATGGCGCACTTCGATCGGGAGGTGGTGCGCACGGGCTTCCGCTTCGGCGGTTTCGAGATGCTCGGCTCGCTCGCGTGGGCCGGGGGACAGGCAGCCGAAGTAGCCATCACCCAGACGCGCCTCGTCAACTACGCGGAAACCTGGGGCAACTGGGTCGTCGCCCAGAACTTCGTCTTCGCGTTCAACGTGATCAATATCCTCTTTTACAACCTCGTCGCATCCATCTCGGAGGCCATATCGCACGCGAAGCGTACGCTAAGCGAGTATTACGCTGCGCAGGCGTACCGCTACGGCGCGTTCTTCAGCGCGTTCATCGCTGCGGTCCTGCTCGCCGTTGCGGACCGCTTCATTCTCGGCGCCACCGGGCCGGAGTTCGGCCGCGCCGCGTTGCTCGCAACCCCGCTGATTCTCTGGGGTGCGATCCAGTACCCGTCCTGGGTAAGCGACGCAGTGCAGCTTGGCTCGAACCGCCCGTATCTTAAGGCCGCGCTCGTCGCGGCCGAGCAGGTCATCCGCATCGCGCTCTCGCTCGCGTTCCTGGCGCGCTTTCAGATCTGGGCGCTAATCGCCGCGTACTTCGTCGGGCTGCTGGCAAAGGGCATTGCCGGCTTCATCATCAATAACCGCGTCTGTTTCAGGCAGCGACTCTACGTCTGGCCGGCGCTGATCGCCCCATTGCTCGCCGGCGCGACGCACTATGCGCTGCTGCGCTGGCTGACCGGACTGATCTGGCGCGGCGACCAGATCACGAGCGTTGCGGTCTTGTTCGTTGGCATCCTTCTCAGCTTCCCCCTGTTCGCATTCCTCTACGCCCTCTTCGGCGGGTGGGATGATAAGGCACTGACTGAATTGCGCCGGGGCGCGGAGCTTGCCGGGCCGATGAAGCCACTCGCGCTGCTCTTCTGGCGCGTATCGGTCGCCGGCGCGCAGATCAGCCCGCTCCGCGGCCGCGCCGCCATCCCCATTCAATCCCCCGCGGAGGCGGAGGCCGCCGCGCTGAGCGTTCAGCGGGTGGACTTGGCCCCGGAGAACTAGTGCGTCAGGCTCAAAGTTCTGGATTGCGCCTGCCTCGTCCCTTATGGTAGCATGGCGGCGAGCACCCAGCACCGTATCGGAGCGTAAATGACGCATCCTCTTCTAGCGCACGCGCGATCCGCCGGCGCGCCGGTCCTTAGTCCGGGCGCCGCAACCTTCGTCTGGCAGGGCGACGAGCCGCCCTACCTCGTCGGCGACTTCAACGGCTGGAGCGCCGAATACGCCGCGCCATGGTCGCCGGTGGAGGACGGCCTCTGGTCATTCACCCTTGACCTGCCCGAAGATGCTTACATCGAATACGCCTTCCTCACCGAGCCGAAGGACGAGGCGCGGCTTACCGACCCGCTCAACGATCGCACCGTGCCGAACGGCCTGGGACACGTCAACAACTGGTTTGCCATGCCCGCCGCTGAAGGTACGCCACTCATCGAGCGCGCGCGGGGCATCCCTCAGGGCAAGCTTTCCCGCCACCGCATCGAGAACAACTGGCTGCTCGCCAACAGTAAGCGCTGGGTCCACCTCTATCAGCCGCCCGTCGCAGAACCGGCCCCGCTCGTCGTCGTCTACGACGCGCAGGACTACCTCACCCGCGGGCGCATCACCCAGATTGTCGACAATCTGATCCACCTCGGCCGCATCGAGCCGGTCGCCCTTGCCCTGCTGGACAACGGCGGGCCGGCGCGCGGGGTCGAGTACTCCTGCAATGAGGCCACTGTCGGCTTTGTCATGACGGAGGTGTTGCCCCTGGCGCGCGCCCGCCTAAACCTCGTCGACCCGGCGACCCGGCCCGGCGCGTTCGGGGTCCTCGGCGCGTCGATGGGCGGCCTGATGGCGCTGTACACCGCGCTTCGCGTGCCTGAGATGTTCGGCCGCGTGTTGAGCCAATCCGGCGCGTTCGAGTTGGGCGAAACCGAGGCGGTGACCGGCGCCCTTGTCCGTCACATGCCTGCGCAGCCGCTGCGCGTTTGGATGAATGTCGGACGTTACGAGTGGTTGCTGGAGCCGAACCGTCGCATGCGCGATCTGCTCACCGAGCGCGGGTACAGCCTGACCTACAGTGAATACAACGGCGGCCACAACTACACGTGCTGGCGGAACGAGCTGCCACGCGGGCTGGAGGTGCTGTTTGGGCGCTAATCCTCCGGTCGCCGCAGCGAAGCGTCGGAGTTATGCCATCGCCTCGACGGTGTTGCTGCTCGCCGTCGTCGCTATGACCGCGTGCGCCTCGCTCCCGGCCATTTCGCCGGCCGCGTCCCCCGGCGCATCAACCGACCCGTTCGAGCTGACCGTCGTCCACAGCAATGATACGTGGGGATATCTCGATCCCTGCGGCTGAATGCCCAAAGTCGGCGGAGTCGCCCGGCGGGCGACACTCATCAAAGACGAGCGGGCAGCCGGTGATGCCGTGCTGGTGGTCGACGCAGGCGATTCGCTGATCGGCGACATGGAGCCGGCCATGAGCACCAAGGGCGCGAGCAGCGTCGAGGCGATGAACCGCATGGGCTACGACGCCGCGCTGCTCGGTCCGGCCGACCTGTCATTGGGGCCGGAGCTTCTGAAGCAGCGGATTGCCGAATCGCAGTTCCCTTTCCTCTCCGCAGACATGACCATCGCGGCGACGGGCGCGGCAGTGGCCGAAGGTCTCGTCGTGCGTGAGGTTGGCGGACGTCGCGTCGCCATCGCGGGGATCTCTGGCGCACCTGAGATAAATGGCTTCAAGGCCGCGGATCCCCTCAGGACCGCGCAGCGCGTGGCGCAGGACGCGTCCGGCAAAGCGGAGGCGCTCATCCTCCTTTCTCATGCCGCGCCCGAAATCAACGAGCGGATCGCGGACGAGGTGCCCGGCATTTCTGCCATCGTTGAGGGGGGCGCGCTCCCCCGCGCCGAGCCGTGGATCAGCGCCAAGACCGGAACGCCGATCTATCATGTCGATTGGCCGTCGAGCGGCCACGCGGGCCGCCTGATGGGCGTGGCGACGCTGAGGCTGGACGAGGGCAAGCTGCTTTCCGAGTGGTGGCGCAGCGTGCCGCTCGACCCCAACATCAAAGACGATCCCGAACTCGCCGCCTGGGCGCAGCAGCAGCCGCGCTAGCCATCTGTCGGGTTCAAGCGTGACAGGAGACCGATCAATGTCAACACGTATCCTCAACTGGGGCATCCTCGGCACCGCGCGCATCAACCGCGCGCTCATTTCGCCGCTGCGCATCTCCCCGCGCAACCGGCTGCTCGGCGTCGCCAGCCGCGACGGAGCGAACGCGCGGCAGTACGCGGCCGATAACAACATCGAGCGAGCCTACGAAGGGTACGACGCGCTCCTCGCCGATCCCGACATCGACGTGATTTACATCCCCCTCCCGAACCACCTGCACGTCGAGTGGTCGGTCAAAGCCGCGGCCGCAGGCAAGCACGTCTTGTGCGAGAAGCCGCTCGCGCTCTCGGTTGAGGATGTCGACGTCGTCGCGGACGCCGCCGCGCGCCACCGCGTCGTGATTGCCGAAGCGTTCATGTACCGCCATCACCCGCAGACCCTCAAGGTGCTCGAACTCATTCAGACGGGCGCGATCGGCCGCTTCCAGTATGTCCGCGGCGGCTTCACCTTCTTCCTTGACCGCCCCGGCAACATCCGGCTCAAGCCGGAAATGGGCGGCGGCAGCATCTGGGACGTGGGCTGCTACCCCATCAGCTATGCGCGCGTCGCTGCGGGCGGCGCCGCGCCGGAGGAGGTCGTCGGCTGGCAGGTCCTCGGGGAGAGCGGCGTGGACCTCTCGTTCTTCGGCCAGATGCGCTTTCCCGGCGGCATCCACGCGCAGTTCGACTCAGGCTTCCAGTCGACCGAGCGCATGGTGATGGAGTTTGTCGGCACGGAAGGACGCATCACCCTCACCAACGCGTTCAAGCCAGACGGCAACAGCCAGCTCTATCTGCGCAAGGGAAGCGAGCCCGCGGAGATTCTTCGCTTCCCCGACCAGGACCTGTACCTGGGTGAAGTCGAGGACCTTTACGAGCCGCGGTCCACGGCAAGCCGCAGCTCATCCCCCTCAGCGACACGCGCAACAACATCGCAACCATCCGCGCGCTGCTTGACTCCGCGCAAAAGGGCGCGGCAGTCAGTTCGAAATAGAACGCAGATGACGCGGATCGGGTGGATACACCATGATCTCGTCAATCCACCCCATCCGCGTTGGCCGCAGGCCGGCATTTGCGTTGAATTATGGAGGTCCCCATGCCGAAGCTATTACTGGGCATCGACGTCAGCACCACCGGCGCGAAAGCGCTGGTCATCGACCAGGCGGGGAACGTGATCGCGTCCGCGACCGAGGAATACCCCCTCTATACGCCCCGGCCATTGTGGAGTGAGCAGAACCCCGAAGACTGGTGGCAGGGCGCAGTTAAAGCCGTCCGCCGCGCGCTCTCGGCGTCGAACGTATCGGCAGCAGACATTGCGGGCATCGGCTTGACCGGCCAGATGCACGGCCTTGTGCTGCTTGACGAAGCGGGGGAGGTGCTGCGCCCCGCGATCCTCTGGAACGACCAGCGCACCGGCCCGCAGTGCGAGCAGATTACCGCCTGGGCGGGCGGGCTCAAGAAGACGGTCGAGCTGACCGGCAACGCCGTCCTCCCCGGCTTCACTGCGCCCAAGGTGGTTTGGGTGCGCGAAAACGAACCGGCCGTCTACGACCGCGTCCGCCACATCCTCCTCCCGAAGGACTACATTCGCTACCGGCTCACGGGCGAGTACGCCAGCGAGGTCTCCGACGCGTCCGGCACATCCTTGTTCGACGTAGGCAACCGGCGCTGGTCCCCGACCATGGCCGGGCTGCTGGAAGTGCCGATGGGCTGGCTGCCCGAAGTGGCCGAGTCGCACATCGTAACGGGCGAGGTCACGGCGGCCGCGGCCGCGCTGACCGGACTGAAAGAGGGCACGCCCGTCGTGGGCGGCGGCGGCGACCAGGCCGCGCAGGCCGTCGGCAGCGGCATCGTCCGCCCCGGCATCGTCTCGGTCACGAGCGGGACGAGCGGCGTGGTATTTGCCCACGCTGACAGCTACGCGCCGGAGCCGGAGGGCCGCCTGCACGTCTTCTGCCACGCCGTCGACGGCGCATGGCACGCGATGGGCGTAATGCTCTCCGCGGGCGGCGCGTTCCGCTGGCTGCGCGACGCGGCCGCGGGCGAGGACAAGGCAGCCGCCGCCGCGCAGGGGCGCGACGTGTACGACCTCCTGACCGAACAGGCCGCAGCCGTTCCGCCCGGGAGCGAAGGGCTGCTCTTCCTGCCCTATCTCACGGGCGAGCGCTGCCCCTACCCCGATCCCAATGCCCGCGGCGCGTTCGTCGGCCTAACGTTGCGCCACGGCAAGGGACATCTCGTCCGCTCGGTGCTGGAGGGCGTCTCATACGGCCTGCGCGATAGCCTGGAGCTGATCAAGGGGCTGGGCGTGCCTATCGAGCAGGTGCGCGCGTCGGGCGGCGGCGCAAAAAGCCCGCTGTGGCGGCAGATCCAGGCGGATGTATTCGGCGCGGAGCTGGTGCTGATCAACGTGACCGAGGGTGCGGCCATGGGTGCGGCGCTGCTGGCAGGTGTAGCGCCAAATCCGGAGGCTGCCGCCATCTACGAGCGTTCCTACCCGCTCTACCGCAACCTCTACCCTGCGCTGAAGCCAACCTTCGACGCGCTGGCCTAAGCGAGAGACAACCTGGCAGAACGGCTTCTTTCTCTAGGCCGTCGCGCGCGGGTTGCTACTTCCGCGTGGCAGCGTACTCCTTACAGGTTCGCGAGTACGCTTCACCAACCGCGCGCGACATTACCGAGGTGTTGAGCGTTTTCCAGTCGTCTGGCCGATTCGCCTGAACCCAGGCATAGAACTCGGCCAGCTTCTCTCTAACTAGTTTGATGTTGTCGGAAGAAGGCGTGACAGTCACAGTCTGGATTTTGCCGTCCTTGAGCCTCGCGCTAAAGTCGGATTCGGACTCAGTTACCCCGTAGACAACATAGCAGTCATCGCGCGCTACGACGGTGCAGTGCCAGGTCTCTCCTGTCAGCGAGCAATCCCGGAGCGCCTTGACGACAGAACCCAGCCCGAACTGCGCATCCCAGTAGCTGCGCAGCTGCGCCGCACCGTAGACACTCGCGAAACCCGTCTCGGCAAAGCTCGGGTTTTCCTCGACGAAGAGGCTCATGAGCGCGTCCAAGTCCTGCTCGTTCGTAGCCTGCTGAAAGGCGGCGAGAATCTCCGGGGGTGTGCCACTGGGCGGCTCAGCGGTCGGGCTAGGGACAGGCGTCGGCGGTGCGGCTTGCGGTGCGGCAACGCAAGCCGAGACGAGCATCATGCAGAAAACGACGACGAGGACCACACTCAGATCGCGCCTACTCATACTACCTCCTTTGGGGCTTGGAGAGCAGAAGTCGAACAAGGCAAGAAGTGATCTGGTGTTGGGCTGTCCCGGCAGGGGCGATGCAGTTGGCTATAGGAACATGTTCGGGAAGCTCTACACAAAGTCAATAGTACCATCGTTGTGGCAAGATCCAAACACTTGTCACGGAATGCTGCGTCATTTAGTCAAGAAAACGAAGCCTGAAAACTGAGACATTCCGCCGATGACAGAGGCGCTAGCCTCGTGTATCCTTGCGCTTGGGTGTGGGGAGTTAGAGCTTCTTCTGAGTTGGGTGTGCGCACGTAGGATGTCGGGAGGACTTGGGGGAGTCTGAACGACGAGAATTCCTCCGTGGACGGATGTGGGGACCGCGACGAGAGTTGGGTGGATGTGGGGCGAATGGGAGAGAGCCTGGGGGGGCTCTCTCCCATTCGCTCTTTAAGCGACGAAATATGAAACCTCCAAGATCTTCGCCTGCAGCGACCTCGGAGGTTTTTCCATACCCCCAGCAGGACTCGAACCTGCAGCCTTAGACTTAGAAGGTCTCTGCTCTGTCCTTTGAGCTATGGGGGCTCAGCTCGATTCTAGCCACCGCATGAACTGCTGTCAACTAACTGCGATGG
>JALOOB010000539.1 GCA_025454635.1 Anaerolineae bacterium | reverse complement strand
GGCGCGGCCTGGGAGGTTGTCGGCAGCGGGTTGGCGGCGGGCAGGCGCGCCCAAAACTGGTCGCGGGTGATGTCGATGCCATCGCGCAGCGCTTCCTGACCGAAGACGACGCTCAGCGGCACTACGGTGACCGCCGGGTGCCGGAGGACCTCGGGCGGGGCCTCGCAGGTCGAGTCCGTGATGATGCGGATCATGGGGGAGACTCCTGGCTCAGATTGACGAACGAAGTGTAGGCGCGTGTGTATCTTTTGTCAACGAAGCGGCAATGGGAGGCGCGTGGTCGCTTTCGAACCGGGGCGTCCTTCGACTCGGCGCCTTGCTGCGGCAAGTCGCTCCGCTCAGGATGCCCCGGCTTGCGGAACCGACGCGCTCTGTCAGTCGACCTGCAGGATGGCGGGACGCTCCCACGTCTGCCCGTTGGCCTCGACCTTGAGCATGGGCCAGCCGGAGATGGCGGTGAGCACCTCGTTGCCCGAGGGAGCGACGAGGATGGTGTCCTCCGACTTGACGCCGGTGATGCTCGGGTTCCAGGCGTATACTTCGCCCTCCAGCACGGTGTGACTGTGATTTGGGGCGGCGACGAACTCGCGCGGCTCGTAGGCCGCGGGGCCGCCCTGGTGGTGAAGCTGCCACTCGTCGGCGAAGCCGGTGCGGGCGTACGCGGCCTGGGCTTGCGCGAAGACCTCGCCAAGGGTGACGCCGGGGCGGGTGGCGGAGATGAATGCCGCGTCGACCTCGGCGCAGGCCTGCTGCTTGCGGCGGAGCTCGTCGCTGAGCGGGCCGAAGTGAACGAGGCGGGTGACGGAGGCGACGAGTCCCTGGCGGCGGCCGCACAGCACGAGCATGGCATACCGTTCGAGCTTTTTGCCCGTGGGCAGCGGGTGGCGGAAGCGGAAGATGCGTTCGTCGGTGGCGATGAGGTTGACGATGGGGAGCGCGCCCTGGGAATAGGCGGCTGCGGCGAGCAGGCCGGCGATCTCCATTTCGGTGAGGCCGGGACGCACCTGGCGGATGGCGGTGTCCATGGCGGCGGCGCACGACTTGCCGAGCGCCTGGAACCGGGCGATTTCAGATTGCGTCCTGGGGGTACGGAGGGCGGCTATTTCCGCTGTGAGGTCTACACTGCCGGGGTGGCCGCCGTCCGAGCCTACTGCCTTGCCCGCAAGCAGCGCATCCGCCTCTGTGTTGGCTGCGTGCCAGGGGCCGACGAGCGATTTGAAGCCGAGCCCTTCGACGGGTTCCTCGGCGGCAAAGCGCGTCGCTTCGATGTTATTCGTTACAAGATATTGCGAGTCGCGGGTGACGATGAGGGTGGCCGCGCCGAACGTGGCCGCGGTGTTGACGTAGCTGGCTGCGCCGTCGGCAAGCCAGGCGAAATTGGCGACGCGGCCGAGAACGATAGCGTCGAGGTGGTGGGCGTCGAGCAGCGCGCGCACAAGCGCGAGCTTTTCTTGCGACTCCGTCATAGCGTCATCTCCGCAGGGGCAAGGATGGCGCAGGGGCAAGGATGGATTAGTGGGCGCGCCGGGACAGGGCGCGCGCCGCGTGTGCGCGCGACTATATCCCCGGCGGGGTATCGTGTCAAATGGCGGGTGGTCGGCGGTTGTGGTGCGGCGGGGCGTCCTTCGACTGCGCTGCTCGCTGCGGCAAGCGGCTCCGCTCAGGATGCCCCTTGGGACGACTGCGCTGCGGATGCTTCGTGATTAATGCGCGCAGGAGCCGGTGCTTTTGACGGCGCGCGCTCCATCTGCTAGACTGGCGTGGTTACGCACAACGGAGGTCCTCCCATGCGGGTTTGCGCCCGTTTCCGGTTATCCCTGGTTGCCATCCTTCTCGCCTGTCTCTGGCTCCTGAGCGCGTGCGCGTTCCGGCCGCTGTTGTCGGGCGCGCAGGTGCGCCCCGACGCGATTTCGCCCAATGCGGACGGGCAGGATGACGTGACGCTGATCGAGTACACGATCGGGCGGGCGGCGAATGTGTCCATCTACTTCGAGGACGCGCAGGGCAAGCGCTACTACTTCCGCAACGGCGAGCGGCGGTCGCGGGGCGACTACGGCGTGTACTGGGGCGGGGTGACGAATGAGCCGGAGGCGCGCGAGGTGGAGGGCGGGCAGATGCTCGTGCCCAGCCACGTGCTGCCGGATGGCGAATACCGGTGGGTGATCGAGGCGGTCGACGATGGGGGGCGCACCGACCGGGCGGAGGGGAAGATCACGCTGCAGAACGCGGACAACGCGCTGCCGGAGCTGCGCAACTTCACCGTGATGCCGCAGGAGTTCACGCCGAACCAGGACGGCATCCGCGATCGGGTGTCGATCGGGTATTACCTGATGAAGGATGCGGAGCGCGTGGAGGTGTACCTGAAGCCGCTGAATCCGGGGGCGGGCGAGGAACTGCTGCGCTATCCCATTGCGGAGGACCCGACGAAGTCGGTATCGGAGACGGGCAAGGCGGGGTACCACGGGTATAACTACGACGGCGGGGTGGACAACAACGCGGAGCCGCCGCCGGATGGCGACTATGCGATCTACGCGGACGCGGAGGACAAGGTCGGCAACCGCGTCGTCGTGTCGTCGACGCTGACGATCAACGAAGGCGG
>JALOOB010000264.1 GCA_025454635.1 Anaerolineae bacterium | reverse complement strand
GTTCCCGGTGTTCAGCTTCATGGCGCTGCGGTTCACGCTGGCCGCGCTCGCCCTGGCGCCGATCGTCCTCTGGCAATCGCGCCGCAACCGCGGGCGAGTTCCGGCGATCCGTCCGATCCATTCCGCCAGTGTCCTGCTCCCCTCCCTCCTGGTGGGGACGGCTCTCTTCACGGGCTATGCGTTTCAGACCTTCGGCCTGCAACTGACCACCCCGGCCAAAGCGGGCTTCATCACCGGGCTGTCCGTCGCCATCGTGCCCATCGTGGCTGCGCTCGTGATGCGCCAGCCGCCCTCGCGGAACGCCTGGATCGGCGTGTCGCTGGCGACGCTGGGGCTCGCGCTGCTGTCGCTGACCGCCGACCTCACGGTGCAAACGGGCGACCTACTGGTGATGTGCTGCGCGGTCGCGTATGCCGCGCATATCCTGCTGCTCGGCCATTTCGCCCCGCGCCACAACGCGCTGCAACTGGCGCTGGGACAGATTGCGACGGTCGCTGTCCTGAGCCTCGCCGCCGCATTGATCTTCGACCCGCGCGCCGCGGTGACACAGCAGGTGCTCTTCGCCGCAGTATTCACCGGCGTTCTCGCCACCGCGGTCGCGTTCTTCGTCCAAACCGTCGCGCAGCGTTTCACGACGAGCACGCACACCGCGCTGATCTTCGCCGCGGAGCCGGTGTTCGCCGGGTTGTTCAGCTTCATTCTGATTGGCGAGGTGCTTGGGCCGCGGCAGTTGATCGGCGGCGCGTTGATCCTCGGCGGGATGCTCGTGGCGGAGTTGAAACGAAGATAAACACAATGATACAGAGGCACGGTGTTTATTCCCTTCGTGCCATTGTGTCGTTGTGTTGAAGGAGCTTTTATGTCGGACAACGATACGACAGTGAGGCAACTGCGCGCGGCGGTCGAGCAGTTCGTTGCGGAGCGGGACTGGCTCCAGTTTCACAACGCCAAGGACCTGGCGATTTCGATCTCGCTGGAAGCCGCGGAGCTATTGGAGGAATTTCAGTGGCTTGATGCGTCGGGAGTGGCAGCCGCGTCGGCAGACCCGGAAGCGCGGAGCCGCATCCGCTTTGAGTTGGCCGACATCGTCGTGTACTGCCTGTGTCTGAGCAACGCGCTGGAGATGGATGTGAGCGACGCGGTGGTGGAGAAGCTCAAGCTCGCGGGGGAGAAGTACCGGCAGGACGAGTTCAGGGGGCGCGCGCCGCGCCGATAGCGGGAACCCTTACGGCATATCCGCGGTGTCGATCCACACCGTCACCGGCCCAAGCGGCCGGTCTCGACGGAGATACCCTCCCCGCGCAGCCGGTCGACAAACGCATCCACGAGCGGCTCAGCTTGCTCGGGCCGCGCGGCCTGCAAGAAATCGGGCCGCCGGCCCTTCCGCGCATCGCCGTAGAGCGTGAACTGCGAGACGACGAGCGCCGCGCCGCCCACGTCGGCCAGCGCGAGATTCATCTTGCCGTCCGCGTCGTCGAAGACGCGCAGCCCCGCGACCTTGCGCGCCAGCCACTCCGCCTCGCGCGGCCCGTCCGCATGCGTCACGCCGAGCAGCACGAGAAACCCGCCACCAATCGCGCCGACGACTTCCCCGTCGACGGTCACGGATGCCTGGATGACTCGCTGAATCAGCGCGCGCACTGCCTGGACCCTTTCAGCCGCAGAGGTCACAGAGGATTCAGAGGCGCATGCGACAAGCGCGCGTCCGATATCTGAGCCCTCTGTGACCTCTGTGGCAAGACGTCTACAAACCGACCGCCCGCGCGGTCTCCTTCAGCACATCCGCGGACCGGCGGAGCGCAGCCACTTCCTCGTCGCTCAGCTTCGGCATCAACACGCCCTCGACGCCGCCATGATCCACGATAGAAGGGAGGCTGAGGCAGATATCCGATATGCCGAACTGCCCGGTCATCAGGGTGGACACGGTGAGCACGGTGTTCTGGTCGCGCAGGATCGCTTCGACGATGTGGCGGACGCCCAGGCCGATGGCGTAGTAGGTCGCGCCCTTGCGCTCGATAATCTCATACGCTGCCCGGCGCACCTGCTCGGAGATCTGGCCTTGCATCTGCGAGTCGCAGTCGGACCCGCGCTGCGCGCAGAACTCCGCCACAGGCAGCCCCGCGACCGTCGCGCGGCTCCACACGACAACCTCCGAGTCGCCGTGTTCGCCGATGACGTAGCCATGCACGCTGCGCGGGTCGATGTTCAGCCGCTGGCCGACGAGCGCGCGCAGCCGCGCGGTGTCGAGCACCGTCCCGGAGCCGATGACGCGGCCCGGCGGAAAACCCGAAGCCTCCAGCGCGGCCAGCGTCAGGATGTCCACCGGGTTCGCCACGATCAACAGGATGCTGTTCGGCGCAACCCTGGCGATCTGCGGCACCATGTCGCGGATGATGCCGGTGTTCTTCCGCACGAGGTCCAGCCGCGACTCGCCGGGTTTCTGCGCCGCGCCCGCGGTGATCACGACGATCTGGCATCCTGCGCAGTCGTCGTATGTGCCCGCGCGAACCGTCACCGGCCGGACGAACGGCGCGCCGTGCATCAGGTCCATCGCCTCGCCCTCGGCGCGGCGCTCGTTCACGTCGACCAGCACGATCTCGCTGACCAACCCGCTCATCATCAACGCGTAGGCTGCGCTCGCGCCCACCGCGCCCGCGCCGCCCACCACCGCAATCTTCGTCGGTGTTCTGCCTTCCACGTCTGCTCCTATACCGTCGACTCCGGCCCTTCGATCCACATCGCGCCGTCCGGACCGACTTCTTTCTTCCAGATGGGTGAAACCTGTTTGATGCGGTCGATCACGTAATGGCAGGCATCGAACGTCTCCGCGCGATGGCCGGCCGCGACCGCAATGACGATCGCCACGTCACCGACTTGAAGCCGTCCGACCCGGTGAACCACTGCGACTGCCGCAATGCCCGGCCAGCGCGACTTCGCCTCGTCCGCGATGCGCTCGAACGACGCCTCAGCCATCTCAGGATACGCCTCGTATTCTAAGTAGTCGGTCTCTTGCTCGCCTGTGACGCCGCGCACAGTTCCCGCAAACACCGTGATGCCGCCGCGTTCCGGCGCAACGACCCGGCGCGTAACCTCGTCAAGCGAAATCGGGCCGTCTACAACCTCGAAGAGTTTGACCGTTCCTCCACTCACGGGAGGGATCAGGGCCACCTCGTCGCCTTCTGCAAGGACTTGATCCGGCCGCGCGAATGCGCGGTTCACCGCAACCGTGAAGCGCCGGTTCTTCAGCCGCACCTGTGGGTAATCCGCCTCCAGGCGCGCGAGCACCGCGGCCACGTCTGCGCCGTCGGGCAAGTCGAGGCGCAGCTCGTTTGCGCCCATCAGCTCGCGCAGGCCCGCGAAGAAGCGCACACGCACGTTCATGCTTCCCCCTCCTTGCGCTGCCAGTGGCCGCTCTTGCCCCCGCGCTTCTCGAGCAGCCGCACATCGTCGATGACCATGCCCCGCTCCACTGCCTTCGCCATGTCGTAGATGGTCAGCGCGGCGACGCTCGCCGCAGTCAGCGCCTCCATCTCCACGCCGGTCTGGCCCTTGCAGCGAACCGTTGCGCGGATGTCAACTGCCGCAGCCTGCTCATCTAAGCCGAACTCGACCGCGACATGGGTTAGCATCAGCGGGTGGCACATGGGGATCAATTCGCTTGTCCGTTTGGCGGCCATAATCCCCGCTACGCGCGCCGTGCCCAGCACATCGCCCTTCGGCAGGTCGCCCGCCCGCAGCAGGCGCAGCGTTTCCGGCTTCATGCGCACGCGCGCGGCCGCAACCGCCTCGCGCTCCGTTTCGTTCTTGGCGCCCACGTCGACCATGCGCGCCTCGCCGTGCTCGTTTAGATGCGTCAGTTCTGCCATGGAGGGTATTCTAACTGAGGAAGGGGGGCGGCGCAATGCGATACAGGCGGACTACTATTCATTCGTTCAGTGTCAATTAGGACGAATGCACGGTGCGAGGCGAGCGGGTTTGCGGGAGAATGCCATACGCGCATCATGGGCTTCCGGCGGATGGCCGGAGTCCCGATTCCTCTTGCGATCAGGCTGTTTGGAGAGGAGCCAATCGATGACCACGCCGGATGAACCAAAGTTGCCGGAAGAACCCAGGTTGCCGGAAGAGCCCGCGCCGCCGGAGCCCGAGCCACCGGTCGAACTGCTCCCCGCGCCTGCGGAACCCCTGACAGGCGAGGTGCTCCCGCCGAGCGCAACGACGCCCGTTGCAGGGAGTTACGAGTACCGTTCCGCGAGCTTCACCTACGAGAGCCGCGGCCGTCCCGGCGGCATCACGCTGCTCGGCGCGCTTTTTCTGATTCTCGGCGTCTTCTCGCTGCTGTGGGGCCTGCTGGTGCTGACCATCGGCGGCCTCTCGTGGCTGACGGGCGCGTTGTTCAGCGCGGACCAGGTGGCCGCGTTCGGCAGCAGCAGCACGCTCCAGGCCATCGTCGGCATTTTCGGCGGCATTCTTCAGATTGTCGTCGCGGTCGGCCTGTTCGGGCTGAAAAAGTGGGCGTGGCTGCTCGCCTTTATCGGCGTCGGCCTGAGCGTCATCCAGGGACTGCTGGGAATCTTCAGCGGCGCGGGCTTGCTGGGCATCTGCTGTGGCGCGATCGGCCTGATTATCCCGGTCTGGATCGTGGTCTACCTGCTCCGCAAGGACGTGCGAGCCGCCTTCGGTCGCTAGACTCGGCCGGCGCAAGACATGAAACGGCCCGGGGCGCAGGCTCCGGGCCGTTGCGTATTTATGACGGCGCCTGCTCTATTTCACCCACCTTGTTATCCTGCGCGTTGTCGGGGTGCAAGTCGTTCAGGATGTCGGCGGCCACGAAGGTGCGCGCGAGGTCCATCACGTTATTCATCTGCACCACCGCGCGCGTGTTGCGCGACAAGGCTTCGGCAACTTCGAGCTGAGCGCTCTCCCACTCCCACTTCGCCGCGGTCGGATACTGTTCGAGCCGTTCCTGGAGCTTTTTCAGCCGCAACTCCTCCGCCTCGGCGCGCAGCTCGACCAGACGCTTGCGTATTTCCGCGGCCTGCAGCTTGACCTGCAGCAGCTCCTTTTCCCGGTTCACCTTCGCCACGACGCGCGCCTGGGCTAACGCCTCCTCGTCGGCCAACCGCTGCAGCGCGAGCTGATGTTTCTCGGCCTGCTCGCGGCGCTGAAGCACGGCCAACTGCTGCATCTCCTGCGCGCGCAGGAAGTCGGGCGGGGGACCCGCGTACGTGACGGTCACCTTATGGATCTTGACGCCATACGACGCCACATCCCCGGAGATTGCCGCCGCGAGTTGCTCGGCCCCTTTCTGTCGCAGGTCGACAATCTGGTCCCACACCACATCGCGCGTCAGCCCGCGCAGGGCATCCTGACAGGTAGCAAGGAACACCTGGTCAAAGTCGTCCGCCGAAATGGTGTACACAAACTTGTATGGATCGACAATGCTGAAGGTGACCATCGTGTCGAGCGTGGCCTGGACCGAATCCTTGGTGACGCTCGTGAACGCAGGAACATCGAACGGGATCTCCCGCCGGGTGACGAGGTGCGACACGAAGATGTAGGGCAGGAGGAAATGGGTGCCGCTCGGCAGCGTCTTGTAGTATCTGCCTCCGCGCAGCAGCAGCGCGTTGGCTCCCTCGGGGATGCGCACGATGAAGGCCTGCGATACGCCGACGATCAGCAGGATCAACCCCAGCGGCAAACCGAGCAGCCACAGCACGTTCGTCGTCACATAGCTCAGGATCACTCCGCCTACGGCCGCAGCAATCGCCGCCACGACCAATTCCGTGCGAACCCGGCTGAGACGCTGGGGCACGATGACGATGGGAATGCGCCCTGTGGCATCCCGCGTCAGCAGCGCGTCGCCCGCTTCGTCCAAAGGCACGCGCGCCTGCGTCAGTTGCGGCACGAAAGAAGCGGTCTCAGTCTCTGGTATTGGTGTCGTCATTGTCTCCAACTCCTAGCGCCGCCGGTAGACGGCCGGCAATGGACGGGATACGGCAGCCTGCTGTTCGGCAAGCTTCTGCGTATAGGTTTTCCGTTCCGACGGCAGTAGGCCGGCGGGCATCGCGGGCTCCCCGAGGCGACCGAATAGATACCGCCACAGGTCGCGCGCCACGGAGGCGATCGGCGCGGCAAGGAAGAACCACAGCGCGCCAAGCTGGCTGAGGGCAACGATCACCAGGATCAGGATCACCGGATGCGGATTGCGAGGTAGAGGGCCAGAACCTGAAGCGCCTCCGCCTGTCCGCGAGTGAAATACGCCAGCGCCGTCACCCCGATCGTGTTGACGACGGGGCCGACGCCGGGAATCAACTGCAGCAGGCCCGAGAGCACCGCGAAGAAGAGGTCGTAGGTGCCAACCTCCAGCCCGCTGGCCGACTTGAGCAGCGCAAAGCCGAGGTAAGTCGCGACGCCGACCGCGATAGCGAGCAGCACCTGCGAACGCAGGAAGGTGCCGAATGCGTTATCCACGATGCGGATCAGCGCGCGCACGTCGGGGCGCACCGCGGGCGGAAGTGACTGCGCCGCATTCGGCCAGGCCCGGGGCTGATCCTTGAGCAGCGCGAGCGCCCACGTGGGCAGGACCAGAAGGCCGAGCACGGTCGAGAAGGTGTTAATCAGGCCAGCAACCGGGCTTGCGCCCAGGAGCGAGGGCACGATGCCGTCGGCAACCGATCGCATCCGCAGAAGGACCGTGCTGACCGTATCGAGCAACTGCTCCTGGATCAGCGGCGGCAGTTGCTGCAACCGGGGACCTTGCGAAAGGTTCGTCACGATCACGGCAATCTCGGCCGCATCGGGGAGGTCGCGGATCAGGCGGACGACCTGCTGAACCAGCGGCGGCACGATGATCGCCGCAAGGCCGGCCAGCACCCCAACTGCGGCCAGCACGCCGAGGAATGCCGCCAACAGGCGCGGCATGAAGCGGTCAAGGAAGTCGACCAGCGGGAGGACCGTGTACGCGATGATACCGCCGACAAGGAACGGCGCGAGCGCGGGCCAGGACGCGCTAACGACCCAGCCGGCCGCAAACAGGGCAACTAAGCCCAGAAACATGCGCGCCAGTTGTTGGGGCGTGATGCTGAGGATTTGGTATCCCAGCCGGCGCCAGGCATCGCGCGAGCGCTGCAAGCCGGGGCTAACGGGTGATTCGGGTACAGCCAACATCGGAAACCTCTGGACGATAAACGGTTCGGGGGGACATGAAAGCCCCACTTAATAGTACCCGCGACTTGGTTATCCGCGCAACTCTCCATTAAGCTAATCCTGCCTGTCTGGGCGGAGAGGAGTTGAACGGAACGCCGCGCAGTGTTATCCTTCGCGCCAGATCAGCGCATCCATATGCCGGAGTTTCCGGAAATCGCGGCGCGCGCCGCAGAGATGAACGAACTGCTGACCGGCAAGACGATCACGGCGATCGAGGTCTTGCAGCCCAAGTGTCTGAACGTCCCGGAAGAGCGTTTCACGGCATCGCTGGCGGGCGCGACGCTCGGCGCAACGACGCAGCGCGGCAAGTGGCTGGCGAACGAGACGACGCAGGGCTGGCTGCTGCTGAACCTCGGCATGGGCGGCGAAATCCTGCTGGTCGACCGCGCGCATCTGCCTGAGAAGCGGCGCCTCATCTTCGACTTCTCCGACGGCAGCTGCCTCTCGGTCAACTTCTGGTGGTTCGGGTATGCGCACTACCTGCCGCCGGGACCGCTCGAAGCGCACGAGA
>JALOOB010000263.1 GCA_025454635.1 Anaerolineae bacterium | reverse complement strand
CAGCCGGACGTCGCTACGCGAAAACTGCGATTACACGCCCTATGACGGCATGAAGCTGAAGGGCTATCCCGCGCTGACCATGTTGCGCGGGAAGGTCATCGCCCAGGACGGGCAGTTCGTCGGCGAGTGCGGGGGACAGTATCTCGCGCGCTGACGCGGCCGGGCCTGCGCATGAACCGATCAGGTCCGGGGCAGAAGGGGCATGATGAACGGCACCCTGATTCTTCCAGATTTTCTGATTGACGTTCCGGGCGAGCCGCCGAGGCAAGGCTGGGGTGCGCGCGTCGTGGGCGACAAAATCGACCGGATAGGCCCAAACGAGGCATTGGGCGCGGCGTTTCCGGGTGATGCGGTGGTGGATGCGGCAGGGCAGACCCTATCTCCGGGCTTTGTCGACGCGCACACGCACCTCTACGGCGTGCTGGCGCATGGCATCCCGCTGCATAAGGCGCCTTCGGGTTTCTGGCCGTTCCTGGTCGACTTCTGGTGGCCGCTCGTGGAGGACCGGCTCGACGCTGATATGATCTGCGCGGCGACCGACCTGAACCTGGCGCAGATGCTCCGCGGGGGGACGACGGCCTTCTATGACATCACGGAGGCGCCGAGCGCTATTCCCGGCTGCCTTCACGCGCAGGCCGAAGTCGTCGAGCGCCGCGGCATCCGCGGCATCCTCTCCTTTGAGGCGACCGAACGCGTCAGCAAGAAGAACGGGCAGCTAGGGTTGCGCGAGAACTTGGAATTCATCCGCGCGCGAAGGGGCAAGGGGCTCGTCTCGGGCTTCATGTGCTACCACACCACGTTCACGTGCTCGGCGGACTTCATCCGGCAGGCGTTCGAGATGGGGCAGGCGGAGGGCGCGTCGGTGCATATGCACGCCTCCGAGGGGACCTACGAGCCGGAGCACGCGGTCAAGGCGTTCGGCTGCCGGACGTTCGAGTATTACGAGCGGTTGGGCGTGGCTGGACCGGCTATGCAGGCGTCCCAGTGCGTGCAGGTCTCGCCGGCAGAAATAGACATCCTGGCGCGGCGCGGGGTGCGCGTGACGCATATGCCGCTGTCGAACTGCGAGGTGGGCGGAGGCATCGCGCCCGTGCCTGATATGCTCGCGGCGGGCGTGACCGTCGGGCTTGGCTCGGACGGCTACATCACCGACATGTTCGAGGTGATGCGCGGGGCCTTTCTCATCCACAAGGCGCACCGGCAGGACCCACGCGTCATGCCCGCCAATGTCGTGTGGCGGCTGGCCACCGAGGGCGGCGCGCAGACGCTCGGACTGGAGCGGGTGGGGCGGCTGGCCGAAGGATGGCAGGCCGACCTGCAGTTGATCGACTCGGCGCTGCCGACGCCCGTCGAGCCGTGGAATTTGTACGACCAACTGCTTCTGTACCGCAGCCGGCGGGACGTGCGAGCGGTGATGGTGGCGGGAGAGTGGCGCGTGCGCGACGGCGTGGTGCTGGGCGCGGATGAGGCGGCGCTGCGCGCCAGGGCGCACGCCGCGGCGCAGCGGCTCTGGCAGTTGTAGGCGCGCTCCGGCGCGGGAGGACGAAATGGCTGACTTGAGAACAACCCTTTTCGGCGTGGAGATGCCGTCGCCGTGGATTCTGGCGTCCGGGCCGTTGTCCTATGACGCAACCGGGCTGTGGGAGGCGTATCGCGCGGGCGCGGGCGGCGTGGTCACAAAGACGCTGCGGCTCGAAGCGGCGATCAACCCGACGCCGCACATGGTGGTCCCGCGCTCCTCCAACCTGCGCGCCACGCTGTTTAATACCGAGAAGTGGGCCGACCTGACGTGGGAGCAGTGGGCGGAGAAGGAACTCCCCGTAATGGCCGGCCACCCCGGCATGCTCATCGCCAGCATCGGCCACACGCCCGCCGAGGGCGCGGTGATCGCCGGGCCGGTTGCCGCGACGGGGACGGTGGACGCGATCGAGTGCGTGGCGTACACCAAAGCCACGATCGTCGACCTCGTGCGGGAGGTGCGGATGGCCGCGCCGAAGATTCCCATCCTTGCCAAGCTCACGTTCAACTGGGGCGACGACCTGTATCCCGCCGCGGAGGCTGCGCTCGCCGCAGGCGCCACGGGTTTCACGGCCATTGACTCCATCGGGCCGACGTTGCAGGTCGACATCGAGACCGGCGAACCAACCATCGGCGGCGCGGGCAACAAGGCGTGGATGTCGGGCGCAGCGATCCGGCCCGTCGCGCAGGCGGTCGTGTCCGAGTTAGCCGTGCGCTACCCCGGCGTGCCGATCGTGGGCACGGGCGGCATCATCCAGGCCGAGGATGCCGTCGAGATGACGATGGTCGGCGCGAGCGCGCTGGGCGTCTGCACCGGGCCGCTGCTGCGCGGGCTGGAGTGGTTCGGTCGCACGTCGGAGAAGCTGAGCGCGTGGCTGGACAGCCACGGTTATGCGAACCTCTCCGCAGCCCGCGGCAAGGCCCTGCCGAAGCTGCACGCGGTGGAGGACACCAACAAGCTGACCTTCGGCTTCAACCCCATGCTCTGCACGAAGTGCGACCTGTGCGTAGCGCTCTGTCCTTACGACGCGCGCGAAATGGGCGGCGGCGACAAACCGAAAACGCCCACTCTCACCCAGATCCTCGACGAAGAACGCTGCCGGTACTGCGGGCTGTGCGTGGAGGTCTGCAAGCCCGGCTCTCTCACCTACACGAACTGGCCTCGGCCCGCGTCCTACTGAGCTGGAGCAAGGAGACGCGCCATGCCCCTCCGAGAGAGGGGGTGTTAAGTGAATCCGCATGTTGTTAAGTAAGGCTTGACAGGAGAGGCAGAGCGTGATATTGTGTGAACATTCCCAAACGCTCATAGTAACCAGGAGGGCCTCTCCCCATGGTTGGAGCGCGCATCCGCCAACGCCGCAAAGAGCTCGGCTACAGCCTCCGCGAGCTCGGCTCGCGCACGAACCTGACCGCCAGTTTTCTGAGCCAGGTGGAGAACGGTCAGAGCTCGGTTTCGCTCGCCTCCCTGCAGCGAATTGCGACGGCTCTCGAAGTGCCGATGTTCGCCTTTCTCGACAATACCGAACCGCGCAGCCCGATCGTGCGCGCGTGCGAGCGACCGAAGCTGGAGACGACCGACCCCGAGATCGCGTACGAGTTATTGTCGCGCGACCTGGGGGGCCGGCTTATGGCGATCATGATTCGGGTGCAGCCGGGCGGCCGCCGTGTGGCGGAGCGTCTGGCGCAGCCCACCGACGAGATTATGTACGTCGTCGCAGGCTCGCTGTCGATCACCATTGATGATCAAGTCTATACACTTGAACCCGGCGACTCGATCTGCTATGCGGGGCGGTCGCTGCGAGAGTTCTCGGCGCTCGGCAATGATGAACTGCAGGTCGTTTGCTGCGTGACGCCGCCGGCCCTATAAGCGCCGAAAGGAGGTGCGGAATTCGGGAGGAAGGGTGCGCTGTGAAGCGCGCGCAACGATGCGCCACCGAATCGTCGAGGCCCGTAGGTTTTCCATCTATTCCACTTCCAGAAGGAGAGAACTGATGAAGGCTCGCTACGTTCTGATCGCCCTTCTGGCGATCCTCGCCCTCACCCTGGGCGCTTGCGCCCCCGCGCCCGCGCCTGCTCCGCAGGTGGTCGAAAAAGTCGTCGAAAAAGTCGTGACGCAGGAAGTCAAGGTCGTCGAGACCCAGGTTGTCGAAGTCGAGAAGGTTCAGACCCAGGTCGTCGAGAAGATTGTCGAAGCGACCCCGTCCCCCGAGGCCGTGCCGTTCGTCACCTGGATGCAGTACGACCAGGGCAACGTCGATCCCAAGAGCGACGAGCGCGTGGGCAACCAGTACCTGCGTGACACCATGCCGCAGTTCAACGAGGCGTTCGCCGGCAAATGGGTCTGGGAAAACCAGTTCACCCCGTTTGATCGCGCGATGGCGAAGATCGTCGCGGCTGTGCAGGCCGGCGCGGACGTGCCCGACCTGATGGACGTGCAGGCCGCGCAGATCAACACCTACTACAACAACGGCACCTTCCAGGACCTGACCGAGTGGGCGAAGGCCCAGTCGTGGTGGTCGAAGATGGATGAGAGCGCGATCAAGCTGTGCAGTGGCCCCGACGGGAAACTCTACTGCATCCCGATGGCGCTCCGCCCGTCCACCGTGTTCGTCTGGAAGGATCGCTTCCCCGATGGCTTCCCGACCACGCCCGAGCAGATGCTCGTCGAAGGCGAGCGGCTGAAGGGCGAGGGCAAGTACGCCTATACCTTCTTCGGCTCCACCGCGTTTGACGGCAACGGCGCAGGCCGCGCCGTGTGGCAAATCGTCGCCTCCTTCGGCGGCCAGTACGACGACGGCAACGGCAAGCTCAAGCTGAACACGCCGGAAAACGTCGCCGCGGTCACGTTCCTGCGCGAGATGGTGCAGAAGGGCTACGTGCCGGACATCGCGTTCGCCGGCGGCTTCCAGGAGGAAGAGGCGTTCAAGGACAGCTCTGCGGGCGCGTTCCCGACCGGCCTCTTCGGCTACCGCTACGTGAACCCGCTGACCGCGCCTGACGGCACCAAGTACGACCTGAAGAACGAAAACGATATGTTCAACGCCATCAAGGACGGCCAGGTGTACCTTGCCCCGCAGGTAGCGCCCGAGGGTAACAAGCCCGGCTGCGGCGCGGATGCGTCCGGCTTTGGCATCCCCGTCGGCGCGAAGAACCCCGAGGCGGCCTACGACTTCATCAACTGGATCCTGACGCCGGAGCAAAACCCGGCGTTCGTGATCGGCCCCGGCGCGGGCTTCCCGGCTGACACCGAAATCCTGCAGACGGAGCAGTTCAAGACTCCGTTTTACGAGCAGGCGGCCAAGGTCGTCGCGGCCAGTGACTGCCGTATGGCCTTCCCCACGATCACCGACGTCACCGGCGCCTCCAAGGCAGTCATGGGCGCGGTGTACAAGCTGATCAAGGAAGACCCGATCGCCACCGAGCTGCAAAAGGCTGCGGACGAGTTCAACAGCCAGCTGTAAGCTGATCGTCGCGCAGGGGCGCCAGCCGGCGGTGCGTCCGCAGCGCGGGCTGGCGCCCCACCCTCCCACTGGAGCCCAAAAACCCCTTTCATTCGTCGTCCCAGCGCAGGATTGCGCCCGTCTCGTGGCGAAGCTCGCGCTGTTCTTCCGGAATGGAGGCCGGTGAATCGATGGAACAAACAGTCCCTGCGCCCCTTCGGGACGATTCCAGCGCGAGCACGCGCACAAAACGGAAACGCCGGCGGATTGACTGGCTGCCGTTCTGGCTGATCCTGCCGACCGTCCTGGTCCTGCTCGCCATTCAAGTTTATCCGGTCTTCTACACGCTTGTCCTGAGCGTCCAGGAGCGGAAACCCTCCGGCTGGGTGTATGTCGGGCTGCGGAATTTCGAGCGGCTCTTCAACGCGTCCGCCGTGCGCGAGAGCGTTGGGCACACGCTTATCTTCCTGGTGGGCTATGTCGTCCTGACGCTAACCTTGGGCTTCATTATCGCCCTGCTGCTCAACCGCAAGTCGCGGCTGTCAGGCGCGTATATCACCCTGCTTTTCATCCCGTGGATCCTTGCGGACATCATCGCGGGCGCAGTGTTCCGGCTCTTAGTGCTGCCCGACTACGGCCTTTTTTCCGGCATCCTGCAACAGCCCGGCATTTTCGGCCCAAACGGCCTCTCCGTGCTCACTGCGCCTGCGCCAAAGCCGTGGTTCGGGGAGTTTCCATTCCCGCCGTCGCCGGCGCTGATCTACTTGATCCTCGCCTCCGTGTGGCGCGCGCTGCCGTTCGTCACTATCCTGCTGCTCGCAGCGCTTCAGACGGTCTCGAACGAAGTGATCGAAAGCAGCCGCATCGACGGCGCGAACGCGCTTCAGACGATCCGGCACATCACAATCCCGCTCATTCTGCCGACGATGGTCGTGGCGCTGTTCAGCCTGACGCTGGGGGGCATGAACGGAGTTGGCATGGTCTTCGCGCTGACCGCGGGCGGCCCGGGCAACTCGACCGAGGTGCTCAGCTACCTGCTCTATTCCATCGGCTGGAGCGCGCTGGACTTCGGCCGCGCAGCCGCGCTGGCGCTGATGATCGCGGTCGTCAACCTGCTCCTGATCGCAGGCACGATGCGCGTCACCCGGCTGCAACAGAGGAGCGAGTAAGATGACGACCGCTGCCTCCGGACCCAATCGCGCACCCACGCGCAAGCAGCGCGAGGGGTTCCTCGCAAACGCCGCGCTCACCCTCATCGTGTTCTTTGCGCTGTTGCCCATCGTCACGACCATCCTCATCTCGTTCAAGCGCGAAGAAGACGTGACGCGCAAGCCGCCGGTCATCTTCCCGTGCGACACGGCGACGTCGGGGTTCGATATCACGGCGTGCCGCTGGTCGACGGAAGGCTACGAACGCGTCATCCTCGCGCAGCCTTCCGAGTCCGCGCCGTTCGGCTTTCAGATTCGCGGCCGGATGCTGACGACCTACCTGCCGAACACCGTGCTGTATGCCAGCGTCACCGGGCTGCTGGTCGTGCTGCTTGCGAGCCTGTCCGGCTATGCGTTCTCGCGCTACCAGTTCCGCGGCAAAATGCTGCTGATGACCGGCATCCTCGCGATCACGGGCGTGCCGCTGCTGACCAACCTGCTCGCGCTCTACCAGATGGGCATCACCATCCGCAAGTCGGGCATCCCGATCTATGACGACCGCATCTTCCTGATGCTGACTTACACCGGCTTCTTCCTGCCGCTGAGCGTCTGGATCGCCAAGGGCTTCTTCGACGCGATCCCGCGGGAGCTGGAGGAGGCCGCGTTGATCGACGGCCTCAGCCCGTTGGGCAGCCTGTTCCGCATCACGCTCCCGCTCGCGATGCCGGGGATGCTCTCGATCTTCCTGCTGACGTTTGTCAACGTGTGGAACGAATTCATCGCAGGGTACTTGCTGGTCAGCAAGAACGAACTGAAGCCGGCCATGTTCGGCATGTATGACTTCCTCGGCCAGAACATCATCAACGCGCAGGTCATCGCGGCCGCGTCCATCATCATTGCGCTGCCGATGGTGGTGGTGTTCCTTCTTGCGCGGCGCAGCTTCTTCCGCGCTATGGTCGAGGGCGCGATTAAGGGGTAGGGGGCCATGCTGACAGACCATTCGGTGAACGATTTCGGCAGCTATGTCGCCGGGCAAAGCCATGCGATGGCAGGCGCCACCATTGCCGCGTCGGCCGCGCTGGCATGCGCTCTCGGGGAGGCGTGCGCCCGGATTAGCACCTCCCGGCTCGAGGACTGGGACAACTGCGCGCGGGCAGAGGGGCTTGCGGACCAACTCGGTTCGACGCGCGCAACCCTGACGTCGCTGGCCGATCTCGACGGCGAAGCGCTGCTGGCGTTCGAGGCCGCGGCGGCTGCGGGGCGCGCGGCGGAGGGCAAAGACCACCTGTGCCGCCTGCCGCTCGAAATCGGAGTCGCCGCGTGTTCAGCCGCGGCGGCGCTGCAAGCCTTCCGGCCCTTGGTCCGCGGCGTGCAGGACGACCTCGAAATGGCGATCACCCTGCTGTCCGGCGCGGGCCGGGCCGCGGCGCTCCTGCTCGACTCAAATCTGCGCATCTGGCCGGAGCCCGAGTTGCTCGCAGCATACGAGCCGGAGCTGGCGCGGCTGAGGCAGGCGCTCGCCGGGCTGGAGCCCGCAACCAGCGTCCGGTAATCCGATCCGATTCTTCCACCTGATTTTCGTTCACTGGAGACTGCCATGTACGTGATGAAGCGTTTTGAGGACAAGGTCGCCGCGGTCACCGGCGGCGCGAAGGGCATCGGCAAGGCGTGTTGCCTGCGATTCGCCGCAGAGGGCGCGCGGGTCGCGGTGCTCGACGTGGCGCTGGAGGACGCGAAGGCCGTGGCCGCGGAGTGCGAGCGGCTGAGCGGCAGCCCCGCCATTGCGCTGCACTGCAACGTGGCCGACGCAGACAGCGTCCAGGCCGCGGTCGACGCGATCGTGGCTAAGTGGGGCGAACTCCACATCCTCGTTGCGTCCGCGGGCATCTACACCGGCCAGCCGCTGCTCGACGTGCCGCTCCGCGACTGGCAGCGCACGCTCGACATCGACCTGACCGGCGTGTTCCTCACGAACAAGGCGGTTGCCGGGGTGCTGATGAAGCAGGGCTGCGGCTCGATCATCAACATTTCGTCCATGGCCGGGAAGACCTCGTGGGCCGGCAGCGCGCAATACAGCGCGGCCAAGTCCGGCGTGATTGGGCTGACGCGCAGCGTGGCGATGGAGTTGGCGCCGTACCATGCCAACGTGAATGCGGTGTGCCCCGGCAACACGATGACCGACATGGTCGTCGGCGTGGGACAGGTGATCGGCGGACGCGACGGGGTTTCCGCCGAGGAGTGGCTCGCCGCGCGGGCGAAGGACTGCCCGATGGGGCGCTTTGCCAGCCCGGACGAAATCGCGGGCGTGGTTGCGTTCCTTGCGTCGCCCGACGCAGGGTACATCACAGGCCAGGCCATCGAGGTCGACGGCGGGATGGTGATGTCGTAATGGAGCTGACCGGCTACCTCGATTTCTGGTTCCGCGACCTGCCCATCGTCGAGCGCATCCCTCATTTCGAGCGGCTAGGCATCCGCCGGCTCGACGTCTGGCTCTGGCGCGAGCGGCCGATGGCGGAGATTTACGCCGAGTGCAAGCAGCGCGGCATGATCATCAACTCGACCTTCGACGGCAACTGCGGCAACCTGGTCGACGCGACCGACCACGACCGCGTGCTGCGCGCGTGGGAGGAGTCGCTGGAGGCCGCGGTCAAGTACGAGATACCGCACCTCTTCATCTTCTCCAACCAAATCGACGTGTCGGCCAAGGGCGAGTGGGTGCAGCAGCTCAACCGGGACTACACGCCCGGCGAGATGTACGCCAACCTGCTCGACGGCGTGGAGAAGGTCATGCGGCTGGTCAAGCAGACGAAGGTGCAGCTCTGGTTCGAGGCGCTGAACACCTTCCACATCCACGGCGGGGTGTTTGTCTGCACGCACGACCTGGCGGCGGACATCGTGCGGCGGTTCGACGACCCGCAGCTGCGGCTGTCGTTCGACTGCTATCACCAGCAGCGCACCGCGGGCAACCTGATCTGGGGCATGGAGCAGTATTACGGCCTCTATCCCACGTTCCACATCGGCGACTGCCCCACGAGGCAGGAGCCGGGCACGGGCGAGATCAACTTCGCGAACATTTCGGCCAAGCTGGACGAGAAGCTGGACGAGCTCGGCTACGACGGGCTGATCGGCCTGGAGTGCTTCCCGAGCAAAACGGAAGAAGAGGCGCTGGCGACGATCCGGGGCTACTTCCCGAGGGCGATTTGACATAGGACGCAGATGACGCGGATTTAGGACGCAGATTCCCCACGATAACTCGCCTTATCTGGCCTTATCTGCCGCATCTACGCTCCGTTCACCACCACTGACGAGGACATCATGCAGAAGACACGACGAATGAACCGCATCATGGCGCGGGACGGCAAAGCCTTGATCGTGGCGATGGACCACGCGGCCATCTCCGGCCCT
>JALOOB010000262.1 GCA_025454635.1 Anaerolineae bacterium | reverse complement strand
CCCACCATCGCCATCCCCACCACCGCGGGCACTGGCGCGGAAGTGACGCGCAACGCCGTGCTGCTCTCGCCCGAGCACCGCATCAAGGCAAGCCTCCGCAGCCCGACCATGCTCCCGCGGCTCGCGATCGTCGACCCCGAGACCACGCTCTCTCTGCCGCCCGCAGTCACCGCAGCCACGGGCCTGGACGCGCTCACGCAGCTTATCGAGCCGTTCACCTCGGCCCGCGCCAATCCCATGACCGACGCCTTCTGCCGCGAAGGCATTGCCCGCGCGGCCCGCTCGCTTCGCCGCGCACATGAGGACGGCGGCAATCTCACTGCGCGTGAGGACATGTCGCTCGCCAGCCTGCTCGGCGGGCTCAGCCTTGCGAATGCCGGCCTCGGCGCAGCGCACGGCTTCGCCGGTGTGATCGGCGGCGCGTTCGACGCCCCCCACGGCGCAATCTGCGCGGCGCTGCTTCCACACGTGATGCGCGTCAACCACCGCGCGCTCGCCGCCCGCCGGCCCGACTCCACCGCGCTGCCGCGCTACGATGAAATCGCGCGCCTCGTCACCGGCAGCCCCTCCGCCCGCGCAGCCGATGGTGCCGCGTGGGTCAGCGACCTCGCGGCCGCGCTCGGCATCCCCTCGCTCTCCGCGTTCGGCATCCGCCGGGAACATGTAGTCGACCTCGTCGCAAAGACCTCCGTCGCGTCGAGCACGAAGGCGAACCCCCTCCCGCTCACTGCCGGCGAACTCACCGAGATCCTCGAAGCCGCTCTGTAAGCGCAACTGTGTCGGGAATACGCGGTACGAAGAAACCGGAGCCGCAGAGGTCACAGAGGAGGCAGAGACGCCCGGGTCTTCTCCTAAGATCCTCTGCGCTCTCTGTGACCTCTGTGGCAGAACCCCGTCGCCCCCGACAGACAAATCCGCCGCGTCTGACAGCCGCGCGGCTACTACCTTAAGCCCACGTTAAGTCAACTTTATCTTTTCCTGCCCGTGGAACCGGCCATGTAGGGCGGGCGTCCTGTGAGTGTGCGGGTGGAGTTGTGTGTGTATTGACTTAGGCTTGTATCGAAGGCGACATTGAATAGAGTCCCGCACAGAAGGAAAAGGCAGACGATGAGACCCAACTGGCTACGAACACTCGCATCCCAACCGGCCCTGAGGATCGGCCTGGCCGTCCTCTTGATCCTGATCGGCCTCGCGCCCGTCGGCGCGCCGATCCTCTCGGATTCGTCCTGGCGCGCGTCCGCGCAGGAAGGCGCGCCCGCGGCAGTCGCCGCTCCCGCCGACCCCTTCGCATATCGTATCCAGGCGCAGGGCGATCTTCAGACGCAGATTGAGCGCAGCGACGACGGCGGCAAGACGTGGCACGCAGTAGCCGCGATCCCCGAAAACGTCGCTGAGGTGATGCCGGTGCCGGGCGACGAGCAGGTGGTGTTTGCCCGCAGCGCGGAGTCGATCTGGGTGAGCCAGGACGGCGGCGCCACGTGGGCGCACACCGGCCAACTGCCAAGCCGCCCGATGTCGCTGGCCGTGACGGGCCGCGGCAACAACGCGGTCTTCGCGGGCACTGAGTCCGTCGGCCTCGCGGTGAGCCGCGACGGCGGCGAGACTTGGCAGGTCGTCAACGATGCGACGCTCACGATGAACGGGATGGCACCCATCGCGGTGACCGCGCTGCGCCTTGACCCGCAGGATGAAACCATCGTTTACGCGGCGACGGCTGTTTGGACCGGCACGAGCGTCGCGCGGCTTACGCCCGTCGGCACGTTTGTCAGCCTCGACGGGGGCCGCTTGTGGCTCCAGATGGATCAGCTGCCGATCAACGGCGGGCCGGCCGCGCGCATCGACACGGTCGAGGGCCGGCCGCTCTCCGTGGTGGTCGACAACGGCAAGAATGCCGTCGCGCAGGAACTCAAGCTGACGCCCGAGCTCATTGCCGAACTGAATAGTGGCGACCCCGCGGTGCGCGCCTCCGTGGCGCGGGCGCTCGGCCTCCTGGGCGATGCGGCCGCGACGCAGCCGCTCATGGACCGGCTGAACGACCGGGACATCCTTGTCGGCGATCGCGTTGTGGAAGCGCTGGCGAAGCTGAATCGCGAGGACGTGGCGCCTGCGCTGATGAACCTGCTCAACGCGGACGAGGAAGCGCTGCGCGCACGCGCGGCCTATGGCCTCGGCTTAATGAAGCATGAGGCGGCCACGGACCTGCTTGCGGAGCGACTGCGGACCGACCGGCCGCTCGTTGCCCGCCGGGCTGCGGAGGCGCTTGCAAACATCGGTACGCCTGCCGCGCTGACCGCGCTCACCGTGCCGCTCGCGGATGCGGAGATGACGCCCGCCCGGCACGCCGCAATGGCCGGGCTTGAACAGGCCGGCGTCGAAGCGATGGGTCCGCTTGTTGCTGCCCTCGAATCGCAGAATCCGGCGCTGCGCAGCCACGCGGCCGAAATGCTCGGCTGGATTCGCTCGCCGGACTCGGTGGACGCGCTGGCTGCGGCCCTCAGCGACGATGCGCCGGAAGTGCGCACGCAGGCCGCCTGGGCGTTGGGCGAAATCGGCAGCGACGACGCGCAGCAGGCGCTTGCAGCCGCGCAGCGCAGCGCGACCGATGAGACGACGAAGACCGCGCTGGCCGGCGCCGAGCAGCGCGCGCTGCGCAATACCGCGGCCGACCGGCCCGCCCCGTCGTTTGGGGATGGCTTCGTGGCAGCCCTGAGCAGCGTCCCCGCGACCTCGTGGACGTTCTTTGCGCTGTTCCTGGCCCTGGCGCTCGCGCTCCTCCTCCTGACGCCGCGCGCGGCGGACCCCGTCCGCAGCCGCGAGGAACGCAGCCGGTAAGCGAAATGTAACGGGCTTATAATACCAAAGCCCCCTGGATTGATGGTCCGGGGGGCTTTTCATTGTGGGGCAGGCGCGCGCTAAGGCGGGAAGCCGTCAGCCGCGAGGCTCAGTCTCATCCTCCTGGGCGGGCTTGAGCGCCTCCGCAGCCGAGGGCGGCATCCCCGCCTCGTCCGGCATCTGCACGGCGACGCTCGGCGCGGCGGTTCCAGTGTGGGACGGCACGTCAAGGGCCTCGTCCGAAGCCTCTGCCACCCCCTCCGAGATTTCCTGCCAGTTCACTTCCTGCGCGACCTCGGCCGTCTCCGCAAGTGGCGGCACGTCCAACGCTTCATCGGAGACCGCGGCCACCGCGACGGCCGAAGCGGCAGCCACGCCGGGCAATTCGGGCGCGGCCGCGGGAAGCGGCTGCGCCGGCTCAGGTGCGCGGTCGACTGCCTCGACCGCCTCGCCGCGCGCCACGCGGCGGTACAACATGTCGATTAGCCACCCGATCACAAGGCCCGCGATGATGCCGATCACGAAAGTAAGCCACGGAGTCATCAGCTAACCCTCCCTCTCATCCTACGTAAGGCGCCACATCTGCTACTGTAATCACCCGCTTGACGCCCGGCGCAGTCGTCGACAGCCCGCCAATCGCGTTGCCCCAGCGGAGGCACTCCACAAGCGGCCGCCCTTCAAGCCATGCCTTGACGAACCCTGCATTGAAACTGTCGCCCGCGCCGGTCGTGTCGACGGGCGCCACGGGAATCGCCGGCGCGTGGACCGGCGCGCGGCCCCGCTCGACCGCATACGCGCCGTCCGCGCCCGCCTTAATCACCACGAGCCGGCACAGCCCTCCGAGCGCGGCGAGCGCGCCTTCCGCATCGCGCGCCCCGGTCAGCCGCAGCGCTTCCCGCAGGTTCGGCATGAATACGTCCACGCTGCCGAGCGCCCGGCGAACGCCCGGGTCGCCCAGGTTCGCCCGTTCAGAGCCGTTGCCGTCCATCAGCACCCGCATCTTCCGCACCCGCGCGAGCAGCAGCCCAACCTGCACCTTCAAACCCCAGACCGTTCCGCCGATGCAGATAGCTTCTGCGTCCGCTTTGGGCAGCGCCTTGAACGCGGCCGGGGTCGGTGGCTCCGGGTCGCCGTAGCTGATGAATGCGCGATCCTGCGGGAAACTCGCCGCCACCGTCACCCGGCGCAGCGGCCGCGCGTGACAAACGGCCAGGCTCAGGTCGACTCCCTCTGCCTCCGCCTGTCGCAGCGCCATCGCGCTGAACTCATCGTTGCCGAAATCCCCGGCCCAGGCCACTCGCAACCCGAGACGCCGCATCGCGGCCGCGGTGTTGAACGCGCCTCCGATCAGCATCTCAAAGCCCGTGCCGAACACCTCCTGTCCCAGCTCCGGCATCGCGGGCAGGCCCGTGAAGACCAGGTCGAGGAAATAATCCCCGACAAGCAGGACGTCGTGTGCGCGCGCCATGCCTCAGCCCAGCGCCGGGAACAGGCTGCCGTGCGCCTCCGCGTACTCCTCGACCAGACGACACGCCAGCCCGTAGTCGCGCACGAGCGGATGAATGGTCATTGCCTGCACCGCCGCCGCCTTCGAGCCTTCTGCGACCGCGGCGACAGTCAGCCGCTCATACGCCTTCACTTGCAGCATCAGGCCAAGCTCCCCTTCCGGCAGCGGCGCCAGCGCCAGCGGCCGCACCGCGTCCTTCGTCACCAGCGCCGGGATTTCGACGACCGCGTCCATTGGCAACGCAGCGGTCGCACCCGAGTTCGGGATGTTCAGGATCATCTGCCGCGCGCCCCCGCCGTTGAGCGCCTCGACCAGGTCCAACGCGACCCCCGCGTAGCCCTCCCCTTCCACTGCCGCCGCAAGCTCCGGGTGCGCCGCTATGTCGTGGCTGTGCCCGGTCTCCCGCGCCATATAGGTCGCGCCCCGGCGGTCGAGGTACGCCGCGTGCGCCGCGCGCATCCCGCCGACGTCACCCCGCGCCGACAGCTCCGCCAGCGTTGCGAACAACTCGTCGTTCAGCTTAACCAGTTCGAGCGCGCGGCTCGTGCCCGACCGCAGCAGATTGTCCACCGCCTCGCGGCCGTGGTAGTAGTAAAACAGGTACTCGTTCGGGATCATGCCGAGTGAACGGATCAGGTCCTGGCATCCCGCCCGCGGCCACGATCATCTGGATCAAATCCGGCAGGTAGTCCTTGCGGCCAACGCGCACCCCGCGCACCCACCCGAGATGGTTCAGCCCGAAGTAGTCCAGTTGGACCTCCGCCGGCTGCGCGCCCAGCACCGCTGCGGCCACCCGCAGCATGCCCTCCGGCGCGTCGCAGATGCCCACCGTGCGCCGCCACCCACCGACCCGCGTCGCGGCCTCCGCCATCAGCCCTGCAGGGTTGGCGAAGTTAATCAGCCACGCGTCGGGGCACTCCTCGCGCATCAGGTCGATATAGCCGAGCAGAACGGGGATCGAGCGCATCGCCATCGCGAAACCGCCCGGCCCCGTCGTCTCCTGGCCTAGGACGCCGTGCCCCAGCGGGATGGTTTCGTCCAGGGCGCGCGCCCCGATGCCGCCTACGCGAAACGTCGTGATTACGAAAT
>JALOOB010000031.1 GCA_025454635.1 Anaerolineae bacterium | reverse complement strand
GGCGTGGTGCCGCGCGGCCGGCTGGGCGAGGCGCTGGCGAACATCGAGCGGCTGAGCGCGAGTTACGGCATCCGCGTCGCGAACGTCTTTCACGCGGGCGACGGCAACCTGCACCCGCTCATCCTGTACAACGGGCGCGAGCCGGGCGCGCTGGAGAAGGCGGAGGCGCTGGCGGGGGAGATCCTAGACATGTGCATCGCGTTCGGGGGGTCGATCACGGGCGAGCACGGCATCGGGGTCGAGAAGCGGGCGTACCTGCCGCGCATGTTCGGGCCGGCCGACGTGGACGCGATGCTGCGGCTGCGCGCGGGCATCGATCCGCAGGAAATCTCGAATCCGGGGAAGATGTTCCCCGGCGGGGGTGCGCCGAGCCTTGGGCACGCGGGGCCGCATCCACTGGAGAAGGCGGGGATTATTTCGCGGGAGTAGCGGAGGGTGCGATGAATGCGACCGTGGCGAAACCGAAGACGCTCGACCAACTCTGCGAGGCCGTCGCGGGGGCAACCCTGGTGCAGCCGGTCGGTGGCTGCACCAAGACGGCGCTCTCCGCGCCGCTGCCGGGCGCAACCGTTGTCGAGATGGGCGGGCTGGCGGGCATCCTCGAATACGAGCCAGGCGAGTATACCTTCACCGCCTATGCGGGCACGCGCCTTTCGACCATTGCGGCCGCGCTCGCAGAACACGGGCAGTTCTTGCCGTTCGATCCGCCTCTCCAGCGCGCCGGCGCAACCCTCGGCGGCACCGTGGCGAGCGGGCTTGCAGGTCCGGGCCGCTACCGTTATGGTGGCGTCCGGGACTTTATCCTCGGCGTGCGCTACGTCGACGGGGAAGGCCGCTTGATCAAGGGGGGCGGCAAGGTGGTCAAGAACGCGGCCGGCTTTGACACGCCCAAGCTGATGGTCGGCAGCCTCGGCATGTTTGGTGTGTTGGCCGAGCTTACATTCAAGGTTTTCCCCGCGCCGGCTGCGTACGCCACACTGGTCGCGCCGTGCGTGAGCCCGCAGGAGGGCGTGGACCTGCTCGCGCAGATCGGCGCGTCGGGCATGGATGTCCACGCGCTCGAACTGGTTCCCGGCGGGCCGCAGTGCTATGCCGTGTGGGCGCGGCTGGCCGGCCTATCGGATGCGCTCGACGAGCGGCTGGGCAGGCTGGCGCAACTGCTGGGACGGGGCACGACGGTCCGCGGCGAGCAGGACGCGGCGCTGTGGGACGACGTGGCCGAGTTCGGCTGGGCGCCGAAGCCGTGGAACCTCGTGAAGATTCCACTGACGCCGAAGCGCATCCCGGCCGTCGAGGAAGCGCTGCTGGCGCTCGATCCCGGCGCGCTGCGGCGCTACAGCGGGGGCGGGCAGGTGGCGTGGGTCGCGACGACTGCCGCGCCGTCGGCGCTCGACCCGGCGCTCGGCGAACTCGGACTGGCGGGGCTGGTCATTATGGGGCCGAAAACGCCCGTGCGGTTAGGAGCGCGGGAGGGCGAGTCGTTCGAGCGCCGCGTCAAGGCTGCGATGGACCCGGCGGGCCGCTTTCCCACGCGCTAACCGCACCGCCCGCCACAAGGGTGTATCAGCCACAGAGGACGCGGAGAAAGAACGCTTCTCTGAGCCCTCTGCGTCCTCTGTGGCAAAACAAGGACTGTCTTTATGCAGCATAAGATTCGCCTGGAAACGCTCGGCCCGCAAGGTCCGGCGATGGCCCTCGCCATCGAGGCGTGCGTCCATTGCGGCTTCTGTCTGCCCGCGTGCCCCACCTACCGCGAGTTGGGCGAGGAGATGGACTCGCCGCGCGGCCGGATCTTCCTGATGAAATCCGCGCTCGAAGGGGAACTGACCGTCGACGAGACGCTGCCCTACATCGACCGCTGCCTCGGCTGCCTGGGCTGCGTCACGGCCTGCCCGTCGGGGGTCCGGTACGGCGACCTCATCACGTCCTATCGCGCGCATGTTGAGCCGCGGCGCAAACGTCCCGCGATGCATCGGGTGCGGCGCGCGCTCATCCGCGAGACGCTCACCGACCCTGATCGCTTTCGCGCGGCCGCGCGTCTCGGCAGGCTCTCGCGGCCGTTCGCGCGCCTTGCGCCGGCCGATCTTCGCCCCATGCTGGCGCTCGTCCCTGCTACGCTGCCCGCTGCGCAGCCGCTCCCTGTCGTGATCCCGGCTGAAGGGACGCGCCGCGCGCGTGTAGCGATGATCGCGGGCTGCGTCCAGCAGGCATTGGCGCCGGAGATCAACGCCGCGACGCTGCGCGTGCTGGCGAAGAACGGCGTCGAGGTTCTCATCCCGCAGGGGCAGGGGTGCTGCGGCGCGCTGCTGATGCACCAGGGCGAGCAGGAACGGGCGCGCGCGCAGGCGCGCGTCATCCTGCGCGTCTTCCCGCGCGACGTCGATGCGGTCATCACCAACGCGGCCGGCTGCGGCTCCGCGCTCCACGAGTACCCGCTGCTGTTTGCCGATCAGCCCGAAGAGGAGGACGCGCAGCGGCTTGCCGCGCTCGCCATGGACGCCTCGGTCTTGCTGGCGAAGCTGGGGCTGATTCCCCCACCCGCGCTCGAACGGCCGATGAAGGTCGCGTATCACGACGCGTGTCATCTCGCCCATGCGCAGGGGGTGACCGCAGAGCCGCGGCAGTTATTGCGCGCTGTGCCGGGGCTGACGCTCGTGGAGATCAACGAGGGCGAGATTTGCTGCGGCTCGGCGGGGACGTACAACATCGAGCAGCCGGAGATTGCGGGGAGGCTCGGCGAGCGTAAGGCGGTCAATATTGCGCGGACCGGCGCCGAAGCCGTGATCGCGGGGAACATCGGCTGCATGGTGCAGATTCGGACGCACCTCCAAGCGCTGGGCGGGCCGCTGCCGGTGTACCACACGATGGAACTACTGGACCGGGCCTACTCGCGGCGTTAGTCGGGGCAGGGGGGCGTCGTCCCCGATATCACCGTTACGTTCATCTCGAACAGGGTCAGCATTTTTGTGACGGCCTCGCGCGCGTCCTCGGTGGCCCGCTCCATGATGCCTTCTTCGCAGGCGGCCGCCAGCAGCTCGCCCTCGGCCGCGCGGCGCGCATCCGTCTCCAGGCCCTCATTTGGGGGCGCGAGCAACCCTTGCTGCCGGTCGTATACGCGCGTCCGGGAGTTGTTCAGGATCGCGTCGAGGTTGAAGATTTCGGCCGGAGGCAGCGTCACCGTCACCGCCTGACCGTCGGGCGACACCACCACGTCGGATGCTTCGAGCTTCTCCAAGTCCACGCCGGCCACAACCGTGCCATTGGCGATCAGCAGGAGCTTGTCCCCGCGCAGCCAGTCAGGCCAGTTCGGGTCGGATTGCCGCGCCTCGATCACGCGCTCGATGGTGTAAGTTGTGGTTTCCAGCCGGCTGATCTGGCGGATCTGCTGGACGATGGTGTCGCCCGAGATGATCTCAGCCGGCGTTTCCGGGGCGGGGAGCAAGCCAAAGCCGGTCAACATCCGGTCGAGGATGGACGCGCCCCCGCCAAGCACAATCCCGGCCAGTAGCAACGAAGCCGCAAAGACAAAGGTCAGGATGCCGATAATCACGTAGCGCCAACCCGACGGCCGGCGCTCAGAAGCTTGCGCAGTATTGCTCATGCTACTCCGCCACGAACACGGCGAGCGGCTCCCCATTCTCTCCGGCAAGGATGAGCGCGTCGCCCTCGATCGAATAAGATGTCGTCTGCTGCAGCGCGTCGACCAACTCCACTTCCTGCAGCATCACGGGCCAGTCGCACGCGCGGCGCGTCAACAGCGCGACGCCGGCGAACACGATCCTGTCTTCCAGCACGATCAGCCCCGCGCGATACTCATTGCAGCCAGTGCTGCCGGAGACGCGCAGGTTGTCTGCGCTGATGCGCAAAGTCGGCGTCTCTTCACCTGCGGGCGCCCGGCTCTCCCCGCCGACAAATAGCTCGCGCAACGTCCAAGCCGTGCCCGGTAGCTCGACGGTCGTCGGCGTAGGTAGGGCGGGCGGCAACGGTGTTGCCGTTGCCGTGGGCGTCGCGGTTGGCGCCGGCAGCGTGGGGACGGGCGTCGAGGTCGGCGCGCGGGTGGCGGTTGCGGCCGGCGTCGAGGTCAGGGTCGGCAGGGTGGTAGGTGAGGGCGTACTGGTAGGCGGGGCAGTCGCCGTGGGCGATGGCTCGGTCGCGGTGGGCAGCGGCGTAGCGGTTGCCAGGGCGGTGGGCGTGGCCAGCGGCTCCTCGGATGCCAGCAACATCTCCCCGACGTCGTCCCGCAGCAGCAGCACCAACTCGTCGCCGGTCATTCTGAACCGCTCGACCTTCGTCAACTGGGCCAGGAACGCAGAATCGAGCGAGTCGGCCGGGCACGCCATTTTGGTTGCGCCGACTGCGCCGATTGTCAGGCTGTCGCCGTCCTCCTTGTAGAGTGCCGTCCCGAAATTGCAGTCGGCCTGGATGAGGGCGTTGCCGTCGGGCAAGAACTCTACTGTGTAGCGCTCCGGTTCGTCCGGCGCGAGCGCGGCGCCGTCGGTGAAGGCGGACGACGTCCACTGCCACACGGCTGCCTGCAACCCGTAGACCTCGGCCGTAGCCGGCGCCTCCATAGGGGCCTCTGCGGCAGGCGGCTCTGTTGCAGAGGCGGACGGGGCGGTCGGCTGCAGCGGCGAAAGGGCATCCCCTCCGCTAACCGCGGGCGCGAAGACGCTGCGGGTGGACTCCCCGCCGGTCATGACGGGCGGCAATCCCCCGCACGCAGACAGTATCAGCGACAGAACCATCGTCGCGGCCAACAGCCGCGTGGCTCGGCTGATGCCTTCGCCCTTCGCGTTCATCCGTCCCTTCCTTCCGCTAGTCCATGACTTCGACGCCGGCTTCGCTCAGCCGCCGGTAAACCAGGTCCATCAGGCGCAGCTTCACAGTGGCGGCTTTGGCGTAGAGACAGTGCGCCATGATCGTCAGCTCGACCTTGTTGCCCAACGTATCAGACGTCGAAAGCACCTGAAAGGGTTCGAGGATGTCGGGCAGGACTTGCCCCGCGTCGACCGCGGTTTGCTCCAGTGCGTCCAGGGCTGCGGCGAGGCACTCGCTCTTGACGGAAACCTTGATTTTCGCGCTGGAGTAGGCCGCGCGGCTGAAGTTGGTGATCACGACGATGTCGCCGTTCGGGACGATGTTGGCCTCGCCCGACGTCGCGCGAATCAGCGTGTTGGTCACGTTGACCTCTTCGACCGCGCCCTCGACATTCATCCCGCCGACGGACATCTGCACCTTCTCCCCAATGGTGAAGGTGTTGCGGAAGATGAAGCGCATCCCGGCAAGAATGTCGGCAACGAGCGAGCGCGCGCCGAGGCCGAAGGCTGCGCTGAACAGGCCGACGATCCAGATGAGCCGCTCGGAGTCGACGAAGAACGAGAACGCGCCGAAGAGCGCGATCACGAACGCGAGCAGGGAGATCAGGCTGGCGATCAGGCTCTCAAGCGTCTTCTGGCGCGAAGGCGCCATGGCAGGCTTGCCGGGAATCCGCCGGCCGAGCAGGACGAGGGGCCGCGCGATGACGCGCGAGAGCAGCGACACCAGGATGGCGGCGAGCAGGTAGGCGGCGATCACCCCGATGCTGACCAGCGCGTCCGGGGCGTCCTGAGCCCGGACGAGCGAAGCGACGAACGGCTCCATGTTCCTCTCGACTTGAATTTGCGTTGCGGCTGCGTTAGAATCGCGGCAGGTCGCGGCATCGCGCGACGTCGGTTACCGGCTGCCGCATTGTAACGCAAACCCTCGTGCGCGTAAACGGCGGCCGGCGCTTCGGCGGAGGTTCTGCATGATCCTCAACCTGCTCGGCCTTGCGGCAGCGGTCTTTTTCGCCTACGCCTGCTTCACCCTCTTCTTGAAAGCGGTTCGTTCCCCAAGCTGGCTCGCGAAAATCCTCGGCGGTCTGCTCGCGGGCGCGGCCACGCTGCTGTTCGCCGGGTTGTTTGTGGTGGGCCTGTTCGGAATGTGGCAGCTCGAGGCGCCGCGGTCGGGCCGGTCGGTTTCGGATGTAAAAGTGGAGCCGACGCCGGAGTTGATCGCGCGCGGGCAGGTGGTCGCGCAATCGTGTGTCGGCTGCCATTCGTTCGACGGCAGTCCCACGCTCAACGGAGGGCAGACGAACCACGCGCCGGTGGTGTGGGGCCTGTCGACCGGCGTGGTGTACGCGCCGAACCTGACGCCCGGCGGGGAACTCAGGCGCTGGTCAGATGGGGAGATTATCCGCGCGGTGCGGGAGGGGCTGGACGATCGCGGGGCGCCGCTGCTGCATCCGGCGGGGCAATATCGCGGGCTGTCGGATGAGGATGCAGCCGCGCTCGTGGCCTACCTGCGCAGCCAACCTGAGCTGCGCCACGACCAACCCCGGCGCAGCCTGAACCCGGTCGCGTTAGCTGCGGCCGCGCTGGGGTGGCTGCGGACAGGCGAACAGGCGCCGATTCAGTAGCGGACTCAAGACGGAGGTGGTGGATGAGCAGGCGTAATCTGATGTTGATCGCTTCGCTGGCGCTGTTGCTGGCCTCGCTCCTGGGGGCCACGGGCGCGTCGGCCGCGCCACCGGCGCAGACGTGCACCTACCGCGCGACCTTCCTCGGCGACGTGACCATCCCCGACAACACCGTCCTAACGCCAGGCACGGCGTTCGTTAAGACGTGGCGCATACGGAACGACGGCACGTGCGCGTGGGGTCCGGGGCAGACGGTGGACGCGATCGAGATGGTGGGCGGAACGCAGATGGGGCATGCGCTGCGGGTGCCGCTGACGGCTACGACTGCGCGCGGGCAGACGGCGAACATCAGCGTCAGCATGGTCGCGCCGTCGCAGGCCGGCACTTACCGCAACGAGTGGAAGTTCCGCCGGACGAACGGGCAACTCTTCGGCCTCGGCGCGTCGGGCGCGACTCCGTTCTACGTCCAGATCATCGTGCGCGGCGCGCCGCCCACGCCGCCGCCGCCGCAGGGTCAGCGCATCCAGTTCCCGCCGGGCGCGACGGTCGCAAGCCTGCAGGATCGCGTGAGCGACACCGGCAGCCGCACCTATCTGGTGCGCGCGCTGGCGGGGCAGACGATGCGCATCTCGCTGACGTCGGCGAACCTCGACGCCAACTTCTCGGTGGTCGGCGTGACGGACGGACAGCCGTATAAGCGGGTGGAGGTGGGCGAGCCGTGGTTCACCTTCGTCCTGCCGAGCACGCAGGATTATCGGATTACTGCTCGCGTCGCGTCCGGTGCGGGAACGGCGACCTACGTCCTCGCGGTGGCGATCACGCCGAAGTAAAGAGGGGCTGTCCGAAAAGAGTCGGGCAGCCCTGCGCATGGGCGCGGCAGCGCCGGCACCGGGAGGTGCCGGCGCTGCCGCGCCCATGCGCGCCTACCCACGAAATCCCACTTCATCCACGTACATCTGGCCACTCATCTCATCGTTGAACCGGAACCGGATGATCTCCACCTGCGTGGGGTCGAAATCCGGGTTGGCGGCGACAAACGCGCTCAGCGGAATCTCGAAGCTCTGGAGCATGCGCTCGTAGGGCGTCGTGACCTTCGGGAAGAACTCGCTGCCCAACACCTTCGACACCCGGTTCGACTTCTCCAGTTGTGCCGGCATGGGCGGCGGCACAATCCCGAAACGGTTGGCCGGCTGCGTCGTGACCTCGCCAGTCGCGTCGACTAGCTCGACAGTCACGTAGAGGGGCGTCGCATCATTCATCGCGTTGCCCAACGAGAAGACCAGCCGGTCTTCCGCGCTGACAGCAAACTCCGCGTCGGCCCCCTGCGGGAGCACGAGGGTGTAGGTCGGGTTCCCGTGCGGAGCCCACTGGGCGAACAGCGCGCGGTTTCCCTGCATCTGCTGATCGCGGAGCGGCAGCTCCGGCTTGAGAGGCTTGTTCAGCCCGGACGCCTGGACCTTCGCCTGCTTTAGCTCCGCGCTCTCCAGCTTGCTGAGCCGGTCGTGCGCGTTGACAACCTTGAAGGTCGCATCCTGGTACTGCGTCACGTAGATGTCGTCGGGCAGCCAATCGCGCGCGCCCGCCGGCGTGATGAACACCCTGCGGTAGTCCGACTCGTCGTGCAAGGTGGCTTCGAGGAAGGCGGTCATAAACACGCGGCCCGTCGTGCGCTGTTCCTCGGCTTCCAGCAGCCCTGCCCGGTTGAGGAGCATCGAGGCGGACGGGCCGTGATCTGCGCTACCCCAAACGGTGTTGTAGTTGCCGTGGTTGGCGCGGTAGACGTAAGCCACGGCCTTGAACGCATCGGGGTTTGACTCGAACTTTGTCCGGCTGTACTGTCGCATCCCGACCGCGGAGGAGAGGTCCTGGTCGTGCCCACCCTGCAGGAGCAGGTAGCTGACGTCGAGCAGCTTGCGCTCCCTGCCGTAGGGCTTGTACTGACCGTCGGGCGGCGCAATGGCGACCACGCCCCGGATGCCGAATCCGAACTCGCCGTCCTTGGCGACTGCCGTCAGCGGCCTGTCGATCTTGGTGTTCAGCATGGCAGCGTGCGTCGCGGCTTCGGCGCCGCGCGAGTGGCCCATCAGCACGACGCGGTCCAGGTCCACTTTGCCGTAGAAGGGGTTGCCGGGCTCCGCATTCCACCCGCGCCACACCTGCAGGTGCTTGAGCAGCAGCCACGCCCGTATGGGCATTTCGTTGCCGCTGCCATCCCACAGCGCGTGCCCGTTCAGGAAGTTCTCGTCGACCGACACGGTGATAAAACCGCGGCTGGCGAAGTGCTCGCCGAGGTACGCGTAGCCTGGGTCCGAGTACTCGGTGGCCTTGTGGTTGCCGTGGACGATCAGCGCGATGGGGAACGGGCCCTCCCCTTCGGGCATCCACACGAGGCCGTTGAGCGGCAGGTGCTTGAAGTCAGAGCCGAAGACCCACTTGTAGAATCCGCCCGCAATCCCCTGATAGCCTTCATACGCCGGCGTCGCATCCACGGTCGGCGTGATCAGGTCGGCCTCGCCCGCGAACTCTGCGCGGCGGCCAGCGCCGCTGCCATACGAGAATGTCTGGACCGTGTACGGACCGGGCTGGCCGGGATTCTCGAAGGAGAAGCGAGGCATTGCGTTCAAAGCCTCTGCGTTCGGCTGCGCGAGGTAATCCGTGGTTCCTGGCCACGCGTACCAGGCCACGGGCGCCGCGACGATGGCAAGCGCAAGGACGATGAGCGCCATCTTGGCCCCGCGGCCGACGCCCCCGGCGAGCGCCACGCCCGTTAGCGCGCACGCGACGACGAGGAACGGCAGCAGGCTTTCGGTGACTGCGGGCTGGCTGATCATGCTCATATCGCCGATCTTGATCTTGTCCATGAAGATGATCGCAACGGGGGCAACGATTGCGCCGATGGACTGCCCGCGCACCCGGCTCAGGAAGCGGTAGGGCGCGAGCGCCCGCGCCCTTCGCGCCGGGTCCTCGCTGCGACGGCCGGCCAGCGTGCCGATGCCCTTTGCCGCGAGGCAGACGAGCTTCCAGCCGAGCGTGACTAGTCCGTTAAGACCGTGGTACAGCGCGAAGAGCAGCAGCGCGCCTGCGGCGAAATCGATGACCCAGCCAAGACCGAGCTGGAACTCCAGGAAGCTCAGCCCGCCCACCATGGCCACCACGAGCGGCACGCCGCGCTCAAGGCCAAGCCGCAGGCCATGCCAGATCTGCGCGCTTCGTGATTCCTGGGCGATGACGGCGGCCTCGCCGGGGATGTAGGTGTGATCTATCGCAACGCTTACGGCCATGGTTTCCTCCGAGGCTGACTGAGCTGATTTAGCCTTAGTATAGGGTGCGGCGATGCGGGTGTCATCGCAAAGGAGGGGGAACGGCGGGTGGTGGTATCAGGTAGGGGGCGCCGGGGGCGCTACTGGTTTTGCGGTAGGCATCAAGTGGCACTGCCAGACGCGCTAGCGACCAACTATACAAATAGTCAGTTGATTTCCGCAGCGGCAGGCATATACTTGCATCATCGTATGCTAACGACGGCGCTATCCCACGTAGTCACCGGCAGCGCGCCGGAACTCTCACCACGGAGGGCATTCATGGCGAACCTGACGAACATCGAGGGCATCGGTCCGGCCAACGCGGCCAAACTGTTCGAGATCGGCATCGTCACGACGGAAGGCTTGCTGAACAAGGGCTCGACGCCGGAAGGCCGCAAGGAAATCGAAGAGAAGACGGGCATCGACCACCAGCGCCTCCTCGCGTGGGTGAACAAAGCTGACCTGTTCCGCATTAAGGGCGTGGCGGAGGAATACTCTGACCTGCTCGAGGCGTCAGGGGTCGACACCGTGCCCGAGTTGGCGCAGCGCAACCCGTCCAATCTGCTCAACAAGATGACCGAGGTGAACGACGAGAAGAAGCTGGTGCGCCGCCTGCCGACGCAGAACGAGGTGTCGCGCTGGATCGATCACGCGAAGGTGCTGCCCCGGCGCGTGAACTACTAGGGGCCGCTGACCTGCTTGCCACAGAGGACACGGAGCGCTCAGAGAGCGCATCTCCCGGCCCTCTGTGGCAGTTTGGCGGCTAACCCTCGGCGGTCACCGGGTTTTCGAGCGCGCCGACCCCGTCGATCTCGACGCGCACGACGTCACCTGGCCGCAGCCAGCGCGGCGGGACGCGCGCGAAACCGACCCCTGAAGGCGTCCCTGTCGCGATCACGTCCCCCGGCTCCAGCGTCATCACCTGGCTCATGTCCGCGATCAGGTGCGCGACGGTGAAGATCATGTTCCCCGTGTAGCCCTCTTGCAGCACCTCCCCGCTCACCACCGTTCGCAGAGTCAGGTTCTGCGGGTCCGGGACCTCGTCGGCTGTGACCAGCGCCGGCCCGATGGGGCAGAAGGTATCCGGCGTCTTGCCCATCATCCACTGGCTCGTCCGGTTCTGCCAGTCGCGCGCGCTCACGTCGTTGACCGGCACGTAGCCGGCCACGTGATCGAGCGCGTCCTCTTTCGAAATGTAGCGCCCCCGCTTGCCGATCACCACGCCGAGCTCCCCTTCGTAGTCGGGTTTCTCCACGCAGCGCGGGATCACGATGGGCTCCCCGTGGGCGATGACGGTGTTGCTGTACTTGGCGAACACGATGGGGAAGGGCGGCGCAGAGGCAGCCGACTCCTTGGCGTGCTCCAGATAGTTCTGCCCGATGCAGATGATCTTGCCGGGACGTGGGACCGGCGCCAGCAGCGTCACCTCGGACAGCGGGGTCGCCTGGTCCGGCCGCGCAGCGGCGAGCGCGGCCCGCGCGCGTTCGAGCATCGTTGCTCCGCCTTCGAGGAAGGCGATCATATCGGGTGGGATCTCCGGGGCAAGGCGATTGAGGTCGAAGATGAGTTCTCCGCCCGCTGACGAAACGAGCGCGCCGATGCGGGACTCGCTGCCGCGACGGAAGGTGATGAGTTTCATAGGTTGGGCTCCGGCGGTGGGATGTGGCGCGGGCATGTGGCCGGCGCCTGTCGGGTGGAAGGGCATCATAGCGCACCCTTGCGATCAGCCCCAAACTTCGCACGCGCAACTTCGGTTCGGACGCGACGTAGAGAATAGCGACGGATGCGCAGCATAGGAAGGGGCTTCGGGCGCGCTTGCGAACCCGCTGCAGGAGCTAAGGAGAGAGAAGATGGCTGAGGTGGAACTTGCCGCGCTGCACGACGCGTACGCGGCGGACTACGACGCGCAGGTGGCCGCATACGACTGCCATGTCGCGGAAGTCCTGTTCGGGCTGGCATACGAGTATGTTTGCCCCGGCCAGCGGCTTCTGGATACAGGCATCGGCAGCGGGCTGTCGGCGCAGCCGTTTGCGAAGGCGGGGCTGCGGGTGGACGGGATGGATTTTTCGCCGGCGATGCTCGAAGTCTGCGCGGCAAAGGGCTTCGCGGCAGGACTAAAGCGTCACGACCTGCGCTCGGCGCCCTGGCCTTACATGGACGGCGAGTTCGATCACGTCGTGTGCTGCGGAGTGCTGCATTTCGCCGGCGACCTTGACATTGTCTTCGGGGAAGCCTTGCGCGTCCTGCGCGTGGGCGGGGCTTTCGCGTTCACGACCCGTGCGCCTGACGAGGTTGAGCCTGCCGTTGCGTATGAGCGCGAGATGGCCGGGCCCTTCGAGATCTTCTCGCATGCGCCGGATCACATCGAGGATCTTCTGCGCCGCTACTCCTTCCGGCGGCTGAAGACGCAGCGCTGTCTCGTGGGCGAGGACTTGTTTGTTCTCTGGGTCGCCGAGAAGTTGGCTGCGCCGGCGCCGGCGGTCTTGCGCTAACGCGCTCGCACGCGCTCCTGACGCGAGGGCAGCAGTTTGGCGGCCAGGCCGACCAGACTGCTGCCCTTTTTACTCTACGCTACGCCGGCACGTTGCGGGAGAGCAACTTCGGCAGGAACCAGGGGTTTCGCGACAGGTATTTCGCGATGGGCGGCGCCTCGGGCGGCTCGTTCTTGACCTGCTTCGGCGGCTCCGGCCACTCGAAGGGCAGGTGAACGACCTCGCCGGGGGTGCGGATCGACTGGAGCGCGGCGAGCGTGGCGCGGAGCACGGCCAACTGGCCGGCTGTGTCGTCGGGTTGGCCCAGCGTGCGGCCGAGCGGATACTCGATGGCGGCCACGCGCGGCGCGCCCACGGAAGCGGTCAGGTCGGGAACGGGGGAGAGGCAGATGGTGGTGAAGCCGGCCGCCTCGATCTCGCGCTGCGCCAGTCCAACGGACCAGCAGCAGATCGGTCAGGCAGGCACGAGCACGACAACATCCGCATGATCCGCGCGCAGGTCGCGGATGAGGGCGGGCACGGTCTCCGCAAGCAACTGCTCAGGGCGCAGAATGTAGCCCATGACCGAATAGTGGCGGTCCGTTGCGCGGCCGATCTCGCCGGAAGCTGCTAAATCCTGCAGCCGGTGAATGGGGAACAGGCAGTCGAGGTCCTTCTCCGCATATTCCGGGTCGATGTGCATGTGGTAGAGGCGCACGTCCTCGCATTTCGCATCTGCCGGGATGATCCGGTAGGAGGGGTCGCCCCACCAGGGATTGCGCCGCTCGCCCTCCTGGTCGAATGGCCTGTCGGTCTTGAGCGCGATACCCGCGGAGCTAATCAGGCTTACCGAGCACTCGCTCAAGGGCTTCGCCAGCGGCGTCCAGGGGATGTCCTTTCGGGCGTCGCCCGCCTGTTCCATGCTGATCCACGATTTGATCATGCGCTTCGTGATGCCGCCGATGAAGCGGTATGAGTCCACAGTCTTCGTCATGTTTGCGCTGCTCCTGCACGGGGTGTCCTGTTGTGCGTATACGCACATTGTGGGAGCAGGGTTGCTCGCGACTGTTGCGCGGCCTAGAACAGGGCCAGCTGCTTCGCCTCGCCGGTCGACCACGGCGCGACGGCCCGCTCCAGGCGGCGCCGCTGCGCCAGCTCCGCGAATGCGGCCTCCAATCGCACCGCGTTCGGCGCGCCGGCCGAGTAGCGATCGCCGTAGGCCCGTTCGTACTTCTCACGCAGGCCGGGAAACAGCCGGTCGAGCTGCGCATAGTAGTGACTGCGCTGCCGATCGCGCAAGGTCATGCCCCACGCGGGGATGACGTACTTCGCACCGTAGTCGGCCGCGGCCTCGATCAGCCGGCGGATGCTCGCCTCGTCGTCGGTGATGGCGGGCAGCACCGGCATCAGCGTGACCCCCACCCATAGTCCACGAGCAGCGAGAGTTTGCATGGCAGCTAATCGTGCCGAAGAGGGCGGAGCGCCCGGTTCGATCTGTCTCGCGAGGTCATCGTCGGGCGTGGTGATCGTGAAGGAGACGACCGCGCCCTTCTCGCCGGTCGCATCGCGGATCGCGCGGAGCAGGTCCGCGTCGCGCGTGACGAGGTCGCTCTTGGTGATGATATGGACCGGGAAGCGGAGCGCGGCGACGATTTCGAGCGCGCCGCGCGCGAGCAGCCGCACGCGCTCGACGGGCATGTAGGGGTCGTTCATCGAGCCGGTGCTGACGTAGCCCTTCGTCCGCTTGCGCGCCAGCTCATCGCGCAGCCGCTCCAGCGCGTTGGTCTTAACCAGTATTTCGCCGTCGAAGTCCGCGATCTGGTAGCACTCGCTGCGCGAGTCGCAATAGATGCAGTGGTGCTGGCAACCCCGATACAAGTTCATCGTGTACTTGACGCCGAACCAGGGATCGGGATGTTTGGCTGAAGACAGGATCGTCTTCGCCTCGATCTCGCGGACCCGCACAAGGACCTCCCCGCTAGCGGCTCAGCGCGCGCGTGATCTCCCCGACATAGAACCGGTGAAAGTCGCGCCCCGGATACACCTTCTCCATCACCCCGCGCTCCACGAAGCCGGCCTCCGCAATGTCCCCTGCGTACACCTTCCGGCACTCCAGGATCAAGCGCGCTTGCCGGAAGCCCACCGCGCCGCCCGGCGTCGCGAACGGGACCAGCCCGGTCTGCGCCATCTTGTCCACGTCGCGGCCCGAGTGGCTGCCGCAGTATTCCAGCGCCGACCGCCAGGTCTCGTCGAAGAAGCTGAGGGTGTAGACGCCGCTGCGCTCCATGAAGCCGTACGTGTGGCGCTGCGGGCGCACGTAGCAGATGGCGACGTCGCGCTCCCATAGGTGCCCGACCGTGCCCCAGCTCGCGGTCATCGTGTTAAACGCGTCGAGCGTGCCGGCGGTGATGAGCATCCATTCCTGGCCAATTAGCCGGAACGGGTTGCTGCGAATGTCGGTGACGGGGATTTCGGTGAAGTCTGTCATGGGTGTCCTCGCATCGATAGTTGGATGAGGAAAGTGTAGTGCGAAAGGGGGCGGGGCGCAAAACGCCAGCGCGCAAAATGCCCTCTTGCGCGCGGGCAGAAACGGGCCTATGATGAACCTGTCGCCGGCAACTTATGCGGCGTAAGGAGCGCGCCATGGACCCATTCCTTGCGGATTTTCTCCGGCTGCTCGAAGAGAAGCACGCCGATTTCGTCGCCGCGCTCGAAGGGCTGCCTTCCGGGGCGATCAACTGGCAGCCGGGCGAGGGTATGAACTCGCTCGGTGTGCTGGCGTTCCACACCGCGGGCGCTGAGCGCTTCTGGATCGGTGACATTGCGATGCAGGAGCCGCTCAAACGGGACCGCCCCGGCGAGTTCGCGGCGCGCGATGTCAACGCGCAACAGGCCATCGCGCGCCTCGGCTGGTCGCTCGACTACGCGCGCGAAGCGCTCGAACGGCTCACGGTTGCCGATCTGGCCATGACGCGCGTCAATCCGCGCAACGGCGGCGAGACCACTGCGGGCTGGGCGATCCTGCACGCGCTCGAACACACCGCCATGCACGCGGGACACGCGCAGATGACGCGGCAGTTGTGGGAGGTACGCGCCTCGTCGTAGTCACGAAGGCGCCACCGGGAGGTAATCATGTCTGCCAGCCCCATCGCGCCGGTCGATCGTATCCGGCAACTCTTTCCACCAGCGGAATGGTTTACCATGCGCCGCCATCCCCTGCCCGACTACTATGACTCGCTCGACGCGCTCCCGCCTTCGCTGGCCTCGCTCGCCGCGCAAGCGCTGCTCCCAGGAGAGGCCGGGCATCGACGCAAAGGTCGCGCGCATCGACGCATCGGCCCTGTTGTCTCTGCGTTCGAGCATTCTCTTGCTGTACGGCCTGCTCGAGTTCAAGGCTGACTGCGGCCCCGCGGAAGAGGTGCGGCTCGAATACAACACGGTCATCTGGCACATGCTCCATCATCCGCTCGCCCGCTTCGTGGCCGCGGCCTGCCCTGCCCCGCCGCTGGAGCTCGACGAAGCCGCAGCGCGCGCGGCCAACGAGCCGCTGCTCGCGACCCTGCCTTTCAAGTTTGCGAACGGCTTGCGTTACTACTCGCTTGGGCCGGG
>JALOOB010000030.1 GCA_025454635.1 Anaerolineae bacterium | reverse complement strand
CTCCCCGGTGCGCTTGCTTCGCCGGGTAGACGTGCCCTCGCGCTGGACGCTCCTGCTGATCGCGCTCTGGGTGCTCTACCGCACGCGTGGGCCGGGCATCGAGGTCGCATGGCAGGTGGCTCTCGCGCTCTACGCGCTCCTGACTGTCGCGACCACCGCGTACTGGTTCACGATCAGCGAGGAGGCGGCGAAGCGCAGGCCCGCGCGCTTGGTGGCGTACGCCTCGTTCCTGCTGGACGGAGTGCTCGCCTGCGCGTTGATCTGGCGCGACGGCGGGATCAGCAGTTCCCTGGGCATACTGCTTGTCCTGCTGGCGGGCAAGGCGATTGTGCTCAGTCCGGTTTTGCCGGCGCTGATCTGGTTTCCCTTTGTATTCGGTCCGCTCTACGTGGGCGCGCTCTGGTTGGCTTCCGGCGGTCTTGCGTTTCTCGGCGATCCGCCGTTTCTCAGCCGTTATGCAGTGCTCTGGATTTCCCTGATCGGTGCTGTCATCATCAGCTACGAATTGCGGCGCCGCGCGACCGAAACCCAGAGTCTCAGCCTGGCGCTCAGACAACAGCGACAACGACCGACCTGGCTGATCGCTTGCTTGAGTTGCGCGCCTTGCAGGAAGCCGCCAAGGCGCTCGCGACGACCCTGCGAACGGAAGAGACGCTCGAGCTTGTCGTCGAGACACTGGCGCGCGCCACCGGCAGCAGCCATTGCGCGGTGGCGCTGATCGACCGCGAAAGCGCCAGCGCCGCGCGCGAGGGCGCCGCGCTCGCGGGCGCGCTGCTTGCCGACGGAAGCCGCGAGGCTGCGCTTTTCCGCGTGCCCCTGGCCGAGGAGCCGGCCACGCTCACCGCGTTCGGCGGCGCCCGGCCTTTCCGCGTCGAAGCCGGCGCGGCTGGGCGTCTCGGCTTGCGCCTCGGCCGCCAGCCCTATCTGGTCACCGCGCTCGTCTCGCGCGGGCAGCCCATCGGCGCGATTTACGTGGCCGAGCAGGCGAGCGAAGCCCCGCGGCCCGGCGCATCGCCGTCGCTCAATACCTCCGAGCAGTTGCTGACCAGCTTCGCCTATTTCGCGGCCACGGCGGTCGAGAATGCCCGGCTCTATCAGGATGCGTACGAGAAGCGCCGCGAGTTAGAGGCCGTGCTGGCAGGGCTGGGCGACGGCGTCGTAGTAGCCGACACCGACCTGTCGCTGATCCTGATGAACCCCGTCGCGCGCGATATCCTCGGTTTGGAGTCCGAACCGCCCGGCGGCATCCCCTTAAGACCCTACCTGTCGGCTCCCGCGTTCGCCGAACTGCTCGCCGGGACGCTGGAGTCCGGCCAGGAGCAGATTCGCGAACTGGAGATGCCCGCACCCGTTCGGAACGTCACGCCTGGCGCCCTGCCCCGCGCAGTGCGCACCTATGGCGGGCGAGGTCAGCGGTGTCGTCGCGGTGTTGCGTGACGTGACCGCGCAGAAGGAAGTGGAACGCATGAAGTCCAACTTCCTCTCCGTCGTGAGCCACGAGCTGCGCACACCCCTGCACTCGATCAAGGGCTTCGTCGAGATCATCCTGATGGGCAAGACCGGCCCGGTGAGCGAGCTGCAGGAGGACTTTCTCAAGACCGTCCGCACGCAGACGATCGTGCTTCAGCGCATGATCGACGACCTGCTGGAGTTCTCGCGCATGGAGGCGGGGCGCATCAAGCTGAACCTGGAGGAGGTCGACCTGTCGGCCCTGGCGCATGGCGTGGCGAGCAAGCTCGCGCCGCTGGCGCAGGAAGCCAGCCTGACCCTCTACATGGATTTCCCGCGCGACCTGCCGGCCATTGACGCGGACCGCGTCCGGCTGGATCAGGTTTTAACCAACCTGGTGGAGAACGCCATCAAGTTCACGCCGCCGCACGGCGAAGTGACGATCGGCGCGCAACGCATCGAGGACCGCGTTCGGCTGACCGTTCACGACACCGGCATCGGCATCCCGCCTGACGAGCAGGAGAAGGTGTTCGACCGCTTCTACCAGGTGGATCGCGGCGAGAAGCGCGCCTACCGCGGCACCGGCCTCGGCCTGAGCATCTGCCGCCACATCGTGGAGCGCCACAGCGGCCGCATCTGGGTTGAGAGCGAGGGCATCGCCGGGCACGGCAGCTCGTTCCACGTCGAACTGCCCATCGAGTTGCGGCCCGAGGAAGCGCCCACCATCGACTTCAGCACATCGCAAAGCGACAGTTTGCGTGGTGATGGAGCGCGCAGCGACCGCGCCCCCGCGACCGCCGAACGCACGCGGTCAGACAGCGGCGACGGCGATAACAAGGTCCGCGACGGGTGACGCCTGGAGACTTGCGGAGCGCGGCGCGGGAGCTCAAGGGCGTTGTCCCCGCATTTATCGAACGAGCCTGCTCAGAGAAGCGCGCGGCCAGTTCGAGGTCGCGGCTTGCAGCCCTCCCGGAGCGAGCCGAACGGTCCTCGGCATTCCCGGGCTGGCCGTCGAATGCGCACAGTTATCGCGCGGGTCTGTTGACCGGCGCCCATGCCAGCAACCCACATCAAAAGGACGCGTCGTCTGTCCCTCAACGGACGGCGCGCATGGTACAAAAGGATGGAACTCGCTAACCAACGTCAGATCGTCGTCAAGCGCGCCGTCGCGATCGCCGTGCTCTTTATCGGCGCCGCGGCTGCCCGCATCTTTTGGGTCAATCAGAACCGCGCTTTGTACGGCGCCGAACCCCTTTACTCGTGGCTCGGCTCCGGCGCGGAAATATCCCCACTTTACGCCAGTTTTGCCGCTATTTTGGCCCGTTTTTTCGAGTTAATAGGGCTGAATGGCGCGCAATCTCTCGAATTCGGAAGCATGATCATCTATGCGGTCGCTGGCGGGCTGTTGGTTGCTCCGGTGTATGGCATCGCGCGGCGCATGAGCAATGAGGCGGTCGCTGCGGGCGTCGGCCTGGCCGTCGTGTTCTACCCGGTGTCGCTGACCATGCTGCCGGGCGCGGTCGCGATGACCGAGCCGCTCTACCTGCTGCTCGTTGCGTCCGCATGGTATCTGCTGCTGCGCTCGGTCGACGAGGGCAACCTGTGGCTCACCGCGCTGGGCGGCCTGGCTATCGGGTTGGCGTTTCTCGCGCGCACTGCGGCGCTGCCCTATATGGCGATTGCGCTCGGCCTGCTGCTGTTTGCGACCTGGCAGCTTCGGCGCGATCATCTGGCGACCTCCCGCGTGGCGGCGAATGCGGTGCTGGCGCTGCTGATGTTCGGCGCGGTCGTCAGTCCGTACCTGGCTGCGCTGCACGGGCTTCACCTGTAGTCCGGCTTGGTTGCGCGCCTCCGCGGCATCGGAGGTCTGGAGGACGAACCGTATCATGGGCGAAAAACCAAATGTGGTGGTGGTCATGCCCGCGTATAACGCGGCGCGGACTCTCGAACGCACCTACAACGACATCCCTCCCAACACCGTGGACAAGGTCATCCTGGTCGACGATGTGAGCAAGGATGAGACGGTCGAGATTGCGCGCCAGCTTGGGATCAAAGTGGTCATCCACATCCAGAACCGCGGCTACGGCGGCAACCAGAAGACGTGCTACATCGAGGCGTTACGGGAGGGCGCGGACGTCGTAGTCATGCTCCACCCCGACTACCAGTACGACTCGACGCGCATCCCCGAGCTGATTGCGCCCATCGAGCGGCTCGCGCCTGCTCGGCGGCGGCACGCTGGCGGGTGGGATGCCCCGCTGGAAGTACGTCTCGAACCGTTTCCTGACGACGGTCGAGAACCTCGTCCTGGGACAGCGGCTATCGGAGATGCACACGGGTTTCCGCGCGTACAGTCGCCGTTTCCTCGAAACCATACCCTTCTTGCTCAACTCGGACGACTTCGTCTTCGACACCGAAGTTCTGGCGCAGGCGAGCGCTTTCGGATTTCGCATCGGCGAGATCCCCGTGCCCACGCGCTACTTCGCGGAGGCCTCGTCGGTTAACTTCAGGCGAAGCGTGACCTACGGCCTCAGCACGCTTATGGTGATGTGGCGTTTCACCCTGCACCGCCTGGGGTTGCGACGCTATCGCCAGTTCCAGGTGAAGCTGCCCGACATCATCTCCCGGCATCATGCGAATGAGGTGTTGCGCAACGGGACACCACCCGAACGCGGGGCGGAGACGACGGGCGTCATGCCAGACGGCGCAGCGTGAGCGGCGGCGAGGGCGCGCGCGGCAGGAGCAGGCTTACTGGGCCCCTGCAGATGCTGCTCGGCGTGGCCGTCAGCGCCGCAGCGATCTGGCTGCTGCTCCGGCAGGTGGATCTGCGGCTGGTCGGCCGCGCGTTGGCGCAGGCGCAGCTGCCGCTGCTCTTGCTGGCAACCGCGATGTACTTCGTCAGCATGACGCTGCGCGCGTGGCGCTGGTCCGTGCTGCTGCGGCCCATCAAGCCGCTGGGCTGGCGAAGGGTCTGGCCCGTCACAGCGATGGGCTACGCGGGCAACCTCGTGCTGCCCGCGCGCCTCGGCGAGTTGCTGCGCGCGGCGCTCATGCGAACGCGCGGAGTGTCCGCCGGCGCCGCGCTCGCCACCATCGCCACCGAACGCATGGTGGACGGCCTCACTACGGTGGGCATCGTGCTCGCCACCACCCCCTTGCTCCCCGAGTCCGCGCCCCCGTGGCTGATCAGCGCGGGCCGGGTCGCGCTGGTGGTTTTTGGCGCGGGCCTGCTGATCCTCATCGCCATGCTCCTGGCGCGCCCGCTCGTCGAGCGGATCGTTGCGTCGGTCAGCGCGCGCGTCGGCTGGCTGGCGAAGCCGGCGGGTTGGGCGCTGCGCTTCCTCGACGGCCTGGCTGTGCTGCGTTCCCCGGGCCTGCTTGCGCGCGTCCTGGCAATCACCGCCTTGGCCTGGGCTGCCAGCATCACCGAGTACTGGCTGGCTATGGCCGCGATGGGCGTCCGGCTGCCGCCCGCGGGCGCAGCGTTTTCCATCAGCGCGATTGGCCTCAGCAGCGCGATCCCAGCCGCTCCCGGCTACGTCGGCACGCAGGAACTGGTCGGAGTAGCCGTGCTCGGGCTGTGGGGCGTGCCCGCGGAGACCGCGCTGGCAGCGAGCCTGGCTTTCCATGTGATCGAGATCGTCCCCATCGGCCTGGTCGGCCTCGTAGTGGCGTGGCGGGAGGGTGTGCTCGGCCCGCGGCGGCGCGTTCCCCCGCTCGAGACCATCGCGGTCGAGCCGGCCGTGACGGCGAGGACCGAGGATGCCGGATAGCGCGGCGGTGAGCATCCTGACGATCAGTTCATGCGCGCAGTTTCCCGCGTTGGCTTCTCGCGGATTTCATCCTTGCCTCACAGAATATAATATGATATTCTAGACGCATTACAGACTGGAGACTGCCGCGTGGGTCATCGTCTGCCATCTCCCCTCAGCATCGGGTTGTTGCTGCTGCTTCTCGGCGTCCTGTTCAGCGGCCACCAGTCGACGACGATCCCTCGGCAGCCGATTCCGTCCCCAACGGCCCCAGCGACCGCGACCCCGACGCCGGCCGCCGTGCGCGCGAAGATCGAGATCGTTTGGCCGCACGGGGGTGTGAGCGTCGCGGAGGCCGAGCGGGCGAACATTACCGTGTATCTTCTGGCGGGCGATGGCACAGGCGCCGCGCGCACGCTGCTTGACTCGGCGCCGTGCGCGTGGACGCCGACCGTGCGCCTGTGGGCTGCGGAGAACAACGAGCCCGCGCGGCAAGTTGGCATCGGGCAGAAGCGGATGGTGCGCAGCGGGGGACGCGTCTACCCGGTGTGGGACTTCAACGACGTGGACGTTTCGAGCGCGAAGGACCCGGCCAACAAGATCGCGTTCAGCGCGACGGTGGACGGCGTGCGCACGCTATCGAATGTGTGGACGCACGCGGCGGATGCGCGCACGCTCTTTCCGCAGCAGGATGTGCCGACGGATGCTACGCGATTCCCGCCGCGTGCGGTCGATGCGCGCATCCAGATCGTGTGGCCACACGATAACCTGCCGCCCCAACAAGCGCAGCGGGCAAACGTGACCGCTTATCTGCTTGCGGCAGGAACCATGCAGGCCATCGCGCCCGGTTCGTCCTGGTCGCCCGCTGTGCGCCTGCACTGGAGCTTGAACAATGAGCCGGAACGCGCGCCGGGGGCGGGAATCATTGGCGCGCCGCGGGCGATGCAGGGGGCGAACGGGGTGCGCTTCATCGCATGGGACTTCAATGATATCGACGTCAGCTCGGCGAATGACTCGCTCAACCGGCTGACCTTCTGGGTGAGCGTGGACGGCACTGCGACTTACAGCAACTATTGGGCGCACGCAGTCGATGCGCGCACGCTTTTTCCGCAACCCGACGTCCTGAATTCGTGCCGGTAGGACGACTGACGCCAGGTCGACCTACGCGCGGCGCTACCTTCGCACCCTCATGGAAGGATCGCCGAGCAGGTTGAAAGTCAGCAGGATTTCCCGCACGCCTCCCTCTTGCTGCGGCAGGCTCTGCTGCGCTTCGAGCACGATGTCGCCCAGCGCGCGCGGCGCGGCGTCGTTCAGCGCCTGGGCGAGCCCCTGGGCAAGCAGCCGCTGATCGGGCAGGACCGCGGCACTGCTCGGCACGAGCGCGGCCACGCTGCCGCCGTTCTCCTGGCGCAGGAACGTCTCCCCCAGCGATACGGTTGACGGGTGCTCGAAGAAGCCGCTGAGGCAGGTCACTGTGAACACAATGGGCAATCGCTCGTTGCGCAGCTTGCCGGCCTCTTCCACATCGAAAACGTTCTCTTTGCCCCAGAGCGTCACGCTGCCGTGCCCGAAATAGCCGACCAGCCCCGCGCCGTCAGCGAACGCCCGCTTGAGCGCATCGCGCGCGTTCGCGCCGTCCCCTTCGATGGTGATCCGCTCGCTTTGCTTGGCCGTCAGCTCGCGCGCGAACTCGGCGGTCTCCTCCGCAAAGGCAGGCTCGTCGTTGTCGGCCACGAGCACGGCTCGCGAACGCCAGCCTAACTCCCCGCCTTCGGCCTCGTAGGCCAGCGTCTTACGCACCATCACGGCAAGCTGCTCCGCCGTTTGCGCAGGGAAGCGGCCCACCGCAAACGCGGGCATGGTCGTCGCACCGTCGTTCGGGAGAGCATACCAGACATCGGATCCGGTCCAACCCGAGAAGTTCGTGCGGACGTCTTGTGTCGGGACCAGATCGGCCTCGACGCCCTTGGTGTTGCCGAGCGGGTCGTAACTGGCGTCGCCGGCCAACAGCAGATAGCGCGGCGCAGGAGCGGTCCACTTCTCGCGCGCGTGGCGCATGAGCATCTGGATCGCGCGGGGGTCAGTCCGACCGTAAGTGAACGCGTCGTACACCTGCTCCACATCCAGGACGGCGACTCGCAGTCCCTGCTTCTCCCGCGCCTCCACCAGCGGCTTCAGCGCCTCTCGGAACTGCGGTACGGTCACGATCACCAGATCCGCGCCGCCTTCCCAGTTGGGCAGGCTGCCGGAGGTTGCGGGCTGGATCACCGCGACCGGGCCGGGCTTCTTCGCCGCGTCGCCGGTTCTGGGGTGCGCGACCTCGATCCAGTGCAGTTGGACGAGGTCGGCCGGGGCGCCTGTGTCGCCAGGCGCGTTGAGCGTGAGCGTGTTCGCGCCTTCCTTGAGAATGCCCGCGGGAATGTCCGCCAAAATCAGCTTCGGCCCGGGTCCGTCCCAGGCCGCATCGTGGACGAGCGTTCCGTTGATCGAAAAGAGCAGGCGGTGGTCGGGGTCGACCGGCGCCGAAGATCGCGCGATAACGTACACGCGCAGCTCGCCCTCGCCTGGCGCGAGGCCCGAAAGCTCAAACGGGATCTCGACGGTTGTGGGAGCGAACAGGTTCTGCCAGTGCCAACGGTCTTCCGACCGTTCGGCCAGCGTGTCGTATTGCAGGTCTTGTTCGAGTCGCAAAGTGGAGATGCGGGGGCCGGCCGGGGTCGCCGTCGGCTGCGGGGCGGGCTGTGCCGCACTCGCGGGTTGCTCGGCCCCATCGCGGCGCAGCCAGTAGACGTTGCGGGGGGTGTGCGCGTCAGGCCCCAGGCGAAGCCCCTCGAAACGGAGCGCGGCGTCCCTGCCCGAGCCGGTCACTTCGAATGCGACGGGCGCGCCACCCACGGTCAGCGACAGCGCGTCCCGCGGCGTCCCCGCCAGATCAAACCCCACCTCAAGCAGCGCGGCCGCGCTGACCTCGTAAAGGCCGTCGGCATCGACCGCCAGCTTCACCGCCGATACGCTTTCGGCTGGGGGCGGTGGCTCGGTTGAGCAGGCGCCCAGCGCCAGGGCGCACGCGAGTAGCAGCGCGACGTAAAACAGCGCGCGGGTCGAGAGCCTCTTCCTGCCCGGCATGTCTATGCCTTCCGCGACCGCAGGAAGAGCAGCGCCGCCGCGACGATGCCCGCCAGCCCAAGTAGCGCGCCGCCGGCCGCGAGAACGCCGCCCGTGTTGCGTCCGCCCTGCGCCGCGACGTCCTGCGCGGGGACCGGCGTTTCTGTCGTGTTCTCAGATGCGCCGAAGATGATCGGCGTGACTTCGCGCGTCGGCACAAGCGTTGCGGTTTCAAGTCCTGCGCCCGGCGCCTGCGCCACGATCGCAACGGTGGGCGACGGCGGTGGAACAGTGGGCGGTGGGACCGTGGGCGCCACAGCGGCCGGCGCGGTGGTGGGGATCAGGGCTTGGCCGGTCGGGGTGGCGACTGCAGCCGCGACAGCGATTGTCGCCGTCGCGCGTGCTCCGACGACGGGCGAAGTGGGCGCGCTCAGGACGGGTGTGCCGAACGGTGTGGCGACCGCACCGGCGCCGACAGGCGTATTCGTGAACTGGCGCGTCGCAGTCGGCGGCGGGAGCGTTGCGGTGGCGGTCGGGACGAAACCGGGCCCTGTGGTCGCGGTCGGGATGTTCGTGTTTAGCGTTGCCGTCGCGGTGGGGGTGTTGGTCGGCGTCTCGCCCGACAGGAGGATGCGCGCCTGCACCGGCCCATTGGAGCCGGGCGTGCCATCGATCGAGATGTCGCTTAGCATATACCAGTAGGTCACGCCGGGCGTGACGTTGCGGTCGATGTGTTCGTAGCTGGCCGCGGACACGCCGCCACCTGCCGCAACGAGATAGATCGGCGCGCCCCAATCGGTGGGCGCGGCGGTGTCGGCGCGGAACAACTGGTAAGAGGCGGTATCCAACTCGGTCGCTGCGGCCCAGAACACCCGAATAGTGTTGTCGGGGCGAGCGGTGGCGGTGAATTCGGTCAAGGTTACCGCGGCGCCGGCCGGCAACGCGACGATGGCAAGGAGCGCGAGCACCAGAACGCCGGCAGCAGCCCGAACCATCCGGGCGGAAGTCGATTGACGAGTCATCTACTGAGCACCTTTGGGTAATTTCAGCGCAGGATCCCCGAACAGGGTCATTGTGTCGATCAGGTAGTGCGGGCCGTACTTGTCATGGTACAGCTTCTTCGTTCTGGTCAGCGCGCGCCCTAACTCCTGGACGTTCTCCTTGAACAGAACGTTCATCAGGATCGATCGGAATTCGTGCTGCTCATAGGTGTACCCCAGTCCTGTTGGAGAAATGGCCGCGACGGAGCCCCCGCCGGGGTGGCGCAGCATCAGTTCTGCCAGGCTCGTTTGGCTCGGGTCAGTGTGAACATAGTAGCCGTCGAGGCAGTTGAAGGTCACCACAACCGGCAGCTTTGTCCCGTTTTTCAGCCCGGGCACATCATTCGCATGCCAAACCATTTCGTGTGTCCAGCGGAACGGCGCGCCATGCCCTGCGAACTGAACCATCAACGCACCGGATTGCAGGGTCGAGGAGAGCGCCTGTCGGGTCTGGACGATCTGCTCGGAAGTGGCGCCTACCGGCAGATAGACGCGCTGCGGCTGAATGTTGGCGGGCAGATAGGTGGCGATGATTTGGTCCGAGAGCCCGGGAAAATCGCTGCCCGGTTCGGCGTTATCGGCCGCAAACACGACGCGCTTTTGCCAATCCGCCACGCGCGTGCCCTGATCGTAGTTGATGATCTTCTGAATCACCGTGTTCGCTTCCGCTGTCGTGTTGACGGGCAGACGCCCGACGGCGACTTCGGGCGCGCCATCATCATTAAGGTCGCCCAGGAGGGAGTCGGACGGCACCTCGCCCTGCGTCGGGTCGACCCAGACGAGGTAGGGCGGAATCGGATTCGGGCCGGCCGGGTATAACGCGGTGTTGTAGCTCTTGAAGTTCCAGTGGCCGTCGCCGACCAGGGTCAGATACTGCGGCGCGGGCGCGGTCCAGCCTGTCGAGGCGAACTTGAGCATTGCCTGGATCGCCTTCGGGTGGTAAATGCCTTCGTTGAACTCGTCGTAGACGTCCTGAACGTCGGCGATCAGCACGCGGCGGCCGTTAGCTTGATGCCATTGCGAGAGCGGTTGCGCGGCGCCCCTGAGGTACGCCGGCGCAACAATCACGACGTCCGCCCGGTTCGTCGCCGCGCGAAGATACGTCGGCAGTCGGCGACGAACGGAGGCCGGCGCGTTGATGGTCGGCTGCGCCTGCATCCAGTAGCGTGAGCCGACGACGCCAACCGCACGGAAACGTACCGTTGCCAGCCCCGGTTTTGGCTCTCCTGTCTGCATCACGAACGGCAGATACAACTTCTTGCCGGTGACAGCCTCCATCGTCAACCGCGCGGGCGCGTTTGGATTGGAAACATCCCAAATCCACACCGGGCCGCTTTCCCAGCCACCAACTTCATACTCCTGCGCGCCTGCGGTTTCGGCCCGGAAGTCAATCTGCCCCTGGTGGGCCTTGAATTCGCGGCGGTAGTCCAACTCCCAGTAGTTGGTGTACACGTCGTCGCCGGACAGCCCCGGCAGTTTCCACACGCCTACCTGCGCCACGTTCTCGCCGTGCTTGAGGGCTGCTGGATTGACGGACGCGGAGATGACTTTGCGCACGCGCAAACCGTCCCACGGTTCGTCCGCCACCGGGACGCCGTTAAGTGCGATGGTCGTGCGATGATCCGGCCTGACGCTTGCGCTTGCGACCCGGCTGATCTGCTCGAGGCGGAGCGTTGCCGGCGTATCGGGAGCAGGGTAGGGCACCGTGTAGGGCAGCGCGGCAGTAATCACAGTCGTCTGCTGGAGAACTCCCAGCGGTTGGGCGCGGCTCCAAAACCAGGTGTCCTGCGTGTCGAGATCGAGCGTGTGGAGCGTCCACCACTGCGTGTTCTGTTCCGCGCGGATGGTCGTCGCAAAGTCGCTCGGCGGAGTGCGGTCGAACTGTGGGGCTGCCGGGAGGGACGCGATGCGCGGACCGGGCGCGCCTCCGGTGTCGAGCCAGTAGACGCGTTCGTCCGTGTATTTCTGGTCCATCTCGGGGCCGCGGAATTTCTGCCCGAAGAAGTAGACTGCGTCACCGGGGTTGAACTTGCCGTCGCTCTCGCCCGCCACGTAAATGGCGACGGGCTGGCCCAGGCTGCTCATGGAGAACGAGCGAGGGTCTACGGTGGCGGGGTCCAGCCCGGCTAAGGCGAAGTCCGTGGGCCGGACCACTGTAATGCCGTCCTTGATGACGCCGATGCGCAAGCGGTTCACGACGGCGTCCGGCGCATCGGGTTCGGCCAACCGGTCCGCGGGCGGCGCTGCCTGAGCAATCGCAGGCGTCAGCGCAAGGATCAGCAGGAGAATTGACGTCAGCGGAGCGCCGGCGCGCTTCCGCGCACTACTGCCGGTGCGAAAGCAAAGCAGTCCACGCGCCAAGGCGCGCCAAAGGGCTGTATTCATCACACCCTCTCTCGACAAATGCGCCAGACGCCTGAGTCATGCGCGCGGCCGGTTGTGCCTTGCGTATGGGCAGAGCGTCTGGCGCAACAGTGCAGACTATGGAAACGTCACAAAACGCTAGTTTCGACACGCGATGTTACGACAAGTATATCGGTTTGGGAGGGCGATTGTCAAATGAATTTCGCATTAATGGTCCTGCGGTTCCCCGCGCCAGACGCCCTGTCCCTCGACATAATTGCTCGTCCAGGCGTAGAGCCGATCATGAAATCCGATCAACTCGGCCGCGAAGGTGTTCGGATCGCCGAACCCGTGTGGCGCGGACAGCGTCCAGGTGTATCCGTCGCGGGTCGACCAGATGCCGACACCCCGCATTTCGTCCAACGTGGCAACGTGGAGCGCGCCCCACAAAACCGTCGACGCATCGGAGATGAACCGTCCGGTCGTGGGGCCGAACCCGCCCGCCTTGGCTTGCTTCCAGGTAAAGCGGTCCCCGCTCGGACTGCTGAAGATGACGGCGCCGAGGCCCGATGCCTGCATGCCGATGAACAGCTTGCCATCGAATGACTGCAGGACGTCGACCCGTCGCGCGCTTAGCCCCATGTCGGCGGGCGCGAACACCTGCTCCCACGTCGTCGGGTCTGCGATATTCCGTGTCCGCCAGATCGAGCCGTCCCGGTTTGTCGCCTCGACCCCGAAGTAGAGCGCGCCGTCGTGCGTCGCGGAGCTCCATGTTTCGATGTTCTGCGGAACGCCGAAGCCGTTACGGTTGCGCTGGGTCCACAGCAGTTGGCTGGGTCGCGCAGGATCCATCGTGACCCCGTCGGAGCACCACACCTGCGCTCCCGAAGCGACACCCGCTGCGCCGGGATTGCGCGTGCCCCCGCACAACAAACCGCCAAACTCGATCATGTCCTTGAAGTTGTGATTCGTCGACTGGCCGAACCCTGGATCGTTCACGCGTCGCCAGGCGCCCGGGTCGCCGGTCGGGCTCCGCCACACCTGCGTCCCGCGCTTGCCGCTTGTCTGCATGGCCGTCGAGGCGTAGATGTAGCCGCCAAACGGCTCGAGGCTGTCGATGTGGTCGTTGTCGGTCGTCGGGGGAGCGATCGCGCAATCGGTCGTGCCGTCGAACCCGTTGGAGACGACCTGCTCCCAATCCGCCTGGCTCGTCGGGGCGGTGACCCCGGCGCGGCTGCGCCAGATGCGGGCGCATGCCTTCCCCTCCATCCCCAGGTACAATTGCCCGTTGAAGACCGTGAGGTCAAACGCCTCCTGCCCCGTGTAGGGTCCGGCATGTTCATCAAACCCGGGCGCGTTCACTTGCGTCCACACCAGCCCCTGGGGAGAGGCCAGCAGGAGCGGCAGAAAGACGATGGTGGAGAGGAATAACATCCCGCGCCCGGACTTCACAGCCTACATTCCCTATCGCACCAACTCGAAGCTAATCTCGCCAGAACGCGCTGCGGGCGCCGCCGTCGCGCCGCAGGAATTCGCGCCGCGCACCAGGTAGTAGCCCGCCGATGGATCTCCCACGACGTCGGTGGCGGTGAAGGACAAGGCCGCGCTGCCGGAGAGCGAGACGTCCTGCGCCTTGACCGATCCCGGATCGCCGGGCGCAAAGTGGGGATTGTCGCTCCGCCACACCTCATAACGGTCGTTCGCCGCCAAATGCGTCCATGCCAACGTCAGGTCGGCCTGGTTCGCGCTGACCGTCTCCGTCACGTCGGTTGGACTCAGTGGCGCGCTGCACGGCGAGTTCACGGTAAGAAACGCGGCGGAAGGCACACCCCACTGGCCATTCGCGTCCTGCGCTTCGACGAAGACGATGTGTTTGCCCGGCGCAAGGGCGGTCGTGTCGATCATAGCGGTGACGTCCTCCGCGCCGCTGTTGAACGCGCCGTCCGCCGCAGCCATCGGGAAAAGCGCGCCGTCCTTCCACGAGGGCATGTCTATCGAATAACGGGCTGCGACGATGTTCTGGCTCGGTTCGGTCCCGTAGCCGTTGCTGTTGTAGCGGGTGTCGTCCGCCTTCGACGTCAAAGTAACGCCCGCGCCCCGCGTGACGGTTCCGCTGGACAGGGCCACGGTGTGCGGCTCGGGGCCGGCAGGATCGCGGTACGGCTGCCGCGCGGCCTTGAAGGCGTACTTGAGCGCGGGCAGGTTACGCGGCAGGATGTCGTTTTCGAACGTGGCGCAATCCTGGAAGAACGACGTGCCGACCTCGAACGTGTAGCCGGGAATGCCCAGCGTCCCGTAGGCGTAGTCGTCCGTTCCGCCAGACGCAATGTAGTAGCAATCTGCGGCCTGGCACACCTCAAAGTTGTTGTAGAAGCCGAACTTGCGCCCGAGCGTCTTGAGCTGCGTATCGTTCGGCGCGACCTGCGTGTCGAGCCAGCCCCAGGGGTACAGGACGGAGTTGCCATACGAGTGCAGCGTAATCATCACGCCCGCGGTGTCAAGCGGGGCAGGGTCCGTGTCGCCCGGCCCGCGGTGATCGCCGAAGAGGCTCGCCATGTACTGCTCGACGTGCTGCGTTTCAGGCTCCGACGCCGGCGACGGGCCGTGATACGTCTGCCCGCAGGAGTTGTCGTCGCTGCCGCCAGTGTCCCATTTGAACGAACTGTTGCGGTTCAGATCCGTGCCGTAGTAATACCCCTGCGCCACGCGCTCCTGCGTGCAGCCATCGTCGTTGTCCGTGTTCTTGCGCCACGACAGCCCGGATTCCGCCTTCTTGCGGCCGTCCGGGTTGACCTGGAACACCGCGTGCAATTCGTAGTGGTCGATCAGCCAGGTCGTGTCCGGGTCGAAGCCGTAGTCCGCGACGAGCTTCTCGACATACCGCGCGCCGAGCTCCGCGGTCGCGTATTCCCGCGCATGAATCGCGGCCATCAGGTAGAACTTCGGCTTAGGACCCGGCGTCGACTTGTTCGTCAGCACCATCGTGTACAGGTCGTACCCCGCCGCGCCGCCCGGCTTCACTTTCTCCCAGCTATCGCCGGTGTCGGTCCAAGTGAGGAGGTTCGGGTGCGCTGCGGCCAGCGACGCGAGCGAGTCGTATGTTTCTTCGACGGTGCGGTAGCAGGCATAGCCGGGGATGCCTGCCAGTGGGGCCGCCGACTCGCCGCGCGGCGCGCTAAGCTGCGAGGTGAGCGCGGGGTCGACCTCGATGCGCAGACCCTTTGCCGCAAGCCTAGCGTACTCGTCGGGCTGAAGCAGGACGACCGCATAACCCTCCTTCGCCGCGACCGTCCACACGTCCAGCTTCGCGCCGATTTCGTTGATGGTCGCCTTGTCGGCGTAATACACCCGTGCCACGACGGGGGCGGTGGGCGGGGCATCCTGCGCGGACGCCAGCGCAGGCAGGAGGCCGAGCAGCAGGACGGCAAGCAGCAGGAAGCCGGCGCGATGCGCAACACGCGCGCTAAGGCGGGAGACGGGGATGAGCACGGGATCCTCCTCGGGGGTGATTAGGATATGATACTCCACGTCACCTCGCGCGACAAACCTTTCTCAAAGATTTCGGTTTGGGACGCCGGTCCAGTGATGCTATAATGTTTGCTGCGTCTAGTTCTGGTTGAGTGCAACTCTGCTAGTAGTCTTCCTCGATCCTGGCAAACAAGGAGATAACCCACACATGGCCCGGCGTCTACCGTTCCTGGTCGTCCTTGTCGCGCTCGTCGTTCCCCTGGCGCTGGCCGGACAACCTGCCGTCGTCCTCGCTGCCGACGACGCGCCGCCCGCAAAGGCGCTCAAAGAGCAGCTTCCTGATGAACTCAACACTTATATTGTCACCCTTGAATTCCCGGCCCTTGCGCGCTATCGCGGTGGCATCGAGGGCCTTGCGGGCACGAGCAACGCAGTCACCGGCGCGGCCAAGCTGGACGCCAACTCGCCGGCTTCGCAGGCGTATCTCGCGTTCCTGGCCGAGCGGCGAGCCGACTTCTTGCGTCGGGCAAGCGAACGCCTGGGCCGCGAGATCGAAGTGGGCCACATCTACGAAGCGGTGCTGAACGGCTTCAGCGCCAGGTTGACCCCCGACGAGGCGACGCGCCTGGCCGATATGCCCGGCCTCAAGAGCATCGCTCCCCGCGAGCGGCGCGAGTTGCTGACCGACCGCGGCCCGCAGTGGATTGGCGCGCCGTCTGCCTGGGGCAGCGCGACCGCGTGCGCTCCGGGCGGCAACTGCGGCGAGGGCATGATCGTGGGCGTTGTCGATAGCGGCATCAACATGGATCATCCATCCTTTGCGGACATCGGCGGCGACGGCTACAACCACTCGAACCCGCTGGGCGCGGGCAATTACAAGGGCTGGTGCAACCCCACCCACCCCAACTACGACAACACGCTCGTGTGCAACGACAAGCTGATTGGCGTTTACAGCTACCCATCGAGCGGCATGGACCCTGAGGACGACGACGGGCACGGGTCGCACACGGCAAGCACGGCGGCCGGCAACCGGCTGCCAAATGTCGTGCTGAGCGCGCCGACCATCGGCTTGAACTTCGCGATTTCCGGCGTCGCGCCGCATGCCAATATCATCGCATACGATGCGTGCGATGGCGGCTGCAACAACGACGACCTTGTGGCCGCGCTGGACCAAGCCGCGTTGGATGGAGTCGATGCGCTGAACTACTCGATCAGCGGCACGACCCAGAGCCCGTGGGTTGCAGCGGACGAGCAGGCGTTCCTTGGCCTGCGCGAGGCCGGCGCATTCGTCTCCGCTTCGGCGGGCAACAGCGGACCTGGCCCGCAGACCGTGGCGCACGGTAGCCCTTGGCTGACCACCACCGCGGCCTCGACGCACGACCGCGCGCTGATCAACGCGGCAATTAACCTGACCAGCTCGAACGGCCCGCTGGCCGACATCTACGGCCGCAGCGTCACTAGCTCGCTCGCTCCCACGCCGATCGTCTACGCCGGCAACGTGAACAACAACCCGCTGTGTCTCGCAGGCGTTTGGTCGGCGAGCGCCCTTGCCGGCAAGCTCGTCGTCTGCGACCGCGGCAACAATGCCCGTGTCGAGAAGGCGGACAACGTCAAGGCGGCGGGGGGTTTGGGGATGATCCTCGTCAACGCGGCGTCAAACGGCGACGAGGAGATCGGCGACGCGTACGCGATCCCCGGCGTGCACATCACGTACAGCGAGGGCGTCACCCTTAAGAACTGGCTCGCGAGCGGTTCGGGCCATCAGGGCGGGATCCTCGGCACGGTCAACGACATCGACCCGAACAACGGCGACGTCATGGCGGCCTTCTCCTCGCGCGGCCCGAACATCCAGGTGCCTGATCTGATCAAGCCCGACATGACCGCACCCGGGGTGGACATCCTGGCTGCGTACGCGACGCTCCAGGGCGAACCGGTCCCCGAACTCGAAATCATCAGCGGCACGTCCATGTCCAGCCCGCACATGGCGGGCGCGGGCGCGTTGATGATGAAGGCGAAATACCCGACATGGAGTGTTTCGGAGATCCAGTCGGCCATGATGACGACATCGGTCTGGGATAATTCGGTGCGGAAGGAAGACACCGCGACCCCAACTGATCCGTTTGATCGCGGCGCGGGCCGCGTCAACATCGCGAATGCGCTGAATGCCGGCCTGGTCTTGAACATTAACGATCCTGAGTACACTGCGGCGAATCCGGCGACCGGCGGCGATCCGAAGACGCTCAACTACCCGTCCATGGCCGATGACAACTGCTATAAGTCGTGCGGCTGGACGCGCACGGTGCGCAACACGCTCAATCAGGCAGTCAACTGGAGCGGCCAGTTCATCGGGAAGGACGGCCTCGTCGGCACGCTGACAGTCCCGAACTTCACGATCAACGCGGGCGGCACGCAGCAGATCGGCCTGAATATCACTGACGTGAGCGGCCTGACGCCCGGCAACTGGTACTTCGGCCACGTCGTCTACACGGCGCAGGGCAACGTCGCGCCGCAGTTCCATATGCCGGTCGCAATCAGGGTGAGCGGGTCCACGGATGCCTCGATGATCGAGAAGACCGTGACCCCAACGAGCGCGGCAGCGGGCGCGAACCCGCTCCTTGACTACACCGTGACGATCAGGAACACCGCGGAGGCCGTGCGGACGTTCAACCTGCAAGACCCCGTCCCTTCCGGCGCCACGTACGTCTCTGAGACGGGCGACTGGTCGTACAGCGGCGGGATATTGAGCTGGAACGGTACGCTGCCGGCCGCGGTCCCGACCGCTGAGGCGCGCGGGACGAGCAGCAGCTATACCTCGCTCGCTGCTGCGGCCAACGCGCAGGCCTTCAGCCCGCCGAGCATCATTGGCGCGACCCTCCTTACAGGCGTCGATTTGCCGTACTTCGGCACGGTTTATGGCGACCTCACCATCTGTCGTGACGGCATGGTTATTCCGGTGCCGGCCGGTTCGCTGGCAAACTGCGGAACGCCGAACGCCAAGCTGCCGAACACGGGCATTCCTCAGAATGCTATCGCGCCGTGGTGGGACACGCTCGAGTATGTGACCAACACATCGCAGTGGTACTTCGACTTGCAGCGGCTGAACGGGCGGGAGTACGTCATCATCGAGTGGGAGAACTTCCGCATCCGCAGCACCTCGACGTACCTGACGTTCCAGGCATGGATGGCGCTGGACGGCAGCGACATCTTCTTTGCTTACAAGCCCGGCTTCAACCCGGGGGCCAACCCTTCGGCGACCGTGGGCTTTGAGAATAGCGACGGCACGAAGGGCGCCTCATACTACTTCCGGGGCACGAGCGGGACGGCCGAGGGCACGGTGCCGAACGGAACCTATGACGTCTGGGTGGGACTGAAGCCGGGACTGAAAACCTTTGGCTTTAAGGCCACTGCAACCGCGCCGGCCAACAGCAATATCACCAACGAGGCCACGGTGACGGTGAGTTCCACGACGAACACGGCGCTGGCGAACACGCGCATCTGCGGACCGGCGACGGCTGCGCAGCCGACGATCAGTGCGCAGAGCCGGCGCTATGCCTTCATTCAATGGACGGCGGACATGCACAACAGCTACGAGCTGTGGCGCAGCACCAGCCCGTACGTCGTGCCCGGCGCGCCGGGCAGCGTGAAGGTGTACAGCGGCAAGGCGTCCAGCTTTGTCGACCAGCCGAATGTGACGGTGGGCGACCCGGCGACGAACTTCTTCTACGTGCTGCGCACGCTCAACTGCGCGGGGGCCGCCCCGGCGGACGCGCTGGGCGTGGCGGCGTTTGACTTTGGGTTGACGCCGGGGAACTAATCCTTCCCCCTGCGACGCCCCTCGGCACACAGGCCGGGGGGCGTTTTTTGTTGCCCCGGCAGGGGAGCAGAGGGGCGATGGCGCGGGCCGGGGGGAATAGCGGGGTGTTTTGGGCCGATTAAGGGCCGGTTTTGGCGCGATTCGGCGTGTCGGAACGGGGGTTATCGGGGCATAACTGGCCTTATCTTGCTCTTTGCGCGCGAGGGGGATGATGGGGCGGCTGTTTGGCAAATAGAAACGCACGGTGGTGTTGAGCCACCGTGCGTTGGATCGACTATACTCGGGACCGGCAGGGTCCCTGGGAGCGGCGGTTAGGCCGTGCGGCGCTTGGAGATGACGACACCGGCGACGACGAAGAGGGCGACGGCGGCGAGGCCGGCGTAGAGCGGCCAGGAGGCCGC
>JALOOB010000538.1 GCA_025454635.1 Anaerolineae bacterium | reverse complement strand
GGCGAGCCGATGCGCTACCCCGTGCCGATCTCCGACATGACGGTCGGGCTGTACGCGCTGATTGCGATCCTTGCCGCGCTGTACGAGCGGGAGCGGACGGGCAAGGGGCAGGCCATCGACGCGGCCATCCTCGAATCGCAGATGGGGTGGCTGACCAACCTCGCGGGCAGCTACTTTGCGACGGGCAAGAACCCGCCCCGGCTCGGCAACATCCACCCGACGATCACGCCCTACCAGCCCTTCCCCACCGCGGACGGGTGGATCATCATCGCGTGCGGCACCGACCGCATCTGGGCGCGGCTGTGCGACGCGGCGGGCATCCCGCCGGAGACGCGCGACGATCCGCGCTATGCGACGAACCCGCAGCGCAACGTCAACCGGGCGGAAATCCAGGCGCTGCTGTTCGAGAGATTCGCGACCGCGGGCAAGGACGCGTGGCTCGAGCGGCTGCGCGAGGCCGATGTGCCGGCCGCGCCGATCTACCTGCTCAACGAGGCGCTGTCCGACCCGCAGATTGCGGCGCGCGATTTCATCGTGGAGCTGGAGCACCCGGTCGCGGGGCTGGTTCGCTCGCTCGGCTTCCCGCCGCACATGCGGGACGGCGCGATCAGCTACCGCCTGCCCCCGCCCACACTCGGGCAGCACACAGACGAGGTGCTGGCGGAGCTGGGGCTTGAGGCGGAACGGGTCGCGGCCCTGCGCGCTGCAGGCGTGGTTTAGCGTTCTCGCATGAGTCGTGCGGGGTCCCGCCAGCCGGCGAAGCTGGCGGGACCCCGCACGCTTTTTGCCCGCGAAAGTCCTCCGTTGACACACCCCATGTCCTGTGATACGTTCCCCCTGCACGCAACGCGGCTTCATTGTATTGGCCTGTTCGTATCGAAAGGAGTAGCTCATGATTCTCGTCGTCGGCGCCACCGGTCGGCTGGGCGGAGACATCGCGCTCCGCCTCCTCAGTCAAGGCAAACCCGTACGCGTACTGCTCCGGCGCAACTCTCCCGCGGAGGCAATGGCCAGCCAGGGCATGGCGGTCAGCCCGAAGGACCTGCTCGCGGCCGGCGCGGAGCCGGTCTACGGCGACATGAAGGATCGCGCGTCGCTGGACCCCGCGATGCGGGGCGTGGAGACGGTCATCACGACGGCGAACTCGGCCCTGCGCGGCGGCGACGACAACCCGATGACCGTCGAGCTGCAGGGCAACAAGAACCTGATCGACGCGGCAAAGGCCGCCGGGGTCGAACACTTCATCTTCGTGTCCATCCTGGGCTATGACCCCGACAGCCCGAACCCATTCTTTGCGGGGAAGAGCAAAACCGAGGAGTATCTCATCAACAGCGGCATGCACTACACCATCCTCGCGCCGGGAATCTTCGCGGAGGTGTGGTTCGGGATGGTGCTCGGGATGCCGCTCATGAACAACGCGCCGGTGACCCTCGTTGCGCCGGCCAGCCACCGGCACACCTTTGTTTCGTCCCGCGATGTGGCCGCGTATGCGGTGGCCGCGGTCGATCACCCGTCGGCGCGGGACAAGCGCATTCCCATCGGCGCGCGGTCGATCACCCGTCGGCGCGGGACAAGCGCATTCCCATCGGCGGGCCGGAGGCGCTGTCGTGGCAGGATGTCGTCGCGAAGGCGAGCGGGGTCCTGGGCCGGCCGCTGGAGGTCAATTTGGTCCAGCCCGGCGAGCCGATCCCGTTCCTGCCGCCAGGAGTCGACCAGATCATGCTCTCCCAGGAGCAGTACGAAAGCATCATCGAGATGGAGCGGTTGAGCGAGACGTTCGGCGTGCCACCGACGCCCGCAGAGGACGTGCTGCGCGCGATGTTCGCGCGCTGATAGACATCGAACAGAAGCAGGTGGCGCGGATGCGGTGGATCGACAGAGTCGCTCCGGATAATCTTGCCAATCCACCTTGATCCGCGTCATCTGCGCCCTGTTTCCTCTCCCCTGCCAGCCCATTCCGCCCGGAGGCGCTCCATGGAAGCCTTTTATCAGACCGTTGCGACCTTCTGCTTCACGCTGCTCGGCCTCTGGTGGGGCGTGCTCCAGTTGCGCCACGACGACTGGGTCAATGACCCGGCGCGGCGGCGGATGGCGTACAGCGTGCATCTGGCGTTCGTCATCCCCGGCGTGATGAGCCTCGGCGCGCAGACCGCGGGCGATATCCGTATCATCTGGCGGCTCGTGTTTGTCGTGGCCGGTGCGCTCGGCATCGCCGCCACCGTCTTTCTCATCCTTGGCACGCAGGGGCAGGGCGCGCCGCGCGGCTGGTTCACGCGTTACGGGCGGTGGTTTGCCGTCGCGCTGTACGCGGTCGTCGTGCTGCTGGCGCTGTTCCCAGCGATGGTCACCGCGCTCTTCGGGCCGGCGGTGAAGCCCCTGCAAATCGAGGGGCTGCTGTTCACCGTGATCGTCTTCCTCGGCGTCGGGCTGGCGTGGGATTTCCTCGCGGAGCCGAAACACAGGCAGGAGCAATAAGCTGCGCAGCGCTCTGCCCTTCGCCGCGCAGCGGCGCCTGCTCGGCGC
>JALOOB010000261.1 GCA_025454635.1 Anaerolineae bacterium | reverse complement strand
CAGCCCTCGCCGGCCCAACTCCTCCGCCCACAGCTGCCGCGCGCTCGGATGCGCGTCCACGAGCTTGTACATCTCGGGCTGGGTGAACGTCGGGTCGTCGCCCTCGTTATGCCCGTAGCGCCGGTAGCCGATCAGGTCGATCAGGAAGTCGCGCTCGAAGCGCTCGGTATAGGCGTAGGCGATGCGCGCGGCCTCCACGCACGCTTCGGGGTCGTCCGCGTTGACGTGGATGACCGGGATCTTGAACCCCTGCCAGGTCGCTCGCGTACAGCGTGCTCCGCGACTCCTCCGCGGCCGCCGTGAACCCGACCTGGTTGTTGGCGATGATGTGGACCGTGCCGCCCGTGGTGAAGCCCGCGGTGTTGCCCAGGTTGAGCGTCTCCGCGACGATCCCCTGCCCCGGAAACGCCGCGTCGCCGTGGATGAGGATCGCGAGCACGGATCGCTCGTCGAGCCGCGGCGCGCCGGGCTGATCGACCTTGCTCATAGCGGCGCGGGCCATGCCCTCCACCACCGGGTTGACAAATTCGAGGTGGCTCGGATTCGCGACCATCGACACGACGACCTGCACCTCGTCGCCGCCCGAAATGGCCCGCTGCGCGCCCTTGTGATACTTCACGTCGCCGGTCCACCCCAGGTCCTCGCGAATCATCCACTGCTGCCCTTCAAGCGGGTCCTTAAACTCGGCCAGGATTTGCGCGTAGGGCTTGTTGAGCGTGTGCGCGAGCACGTTGAGCCGGCCGCGGTGCGCCATGCCGATGAGGATGGACGGCACGCCTCGCTCCGCCGCGCCCGCGATGACCTCGTCAAGAATGGGGATCATCGTGTCGAGCCCCTCGATGGAGAAGCGCGTTTTGCCGGGATAGAACTTGTGGAGGAACTGCTCGAATGCCTCAACCTGCGTCAGCCGGTCGAGCAGCGCGAGGGGGTCGATGGGGTCCTGTGGCGGGCGAAACCGCCGCGACTCGGCCGCCTCGCGCAGCCATGCGCGCGCCTCCGGCTGCCGCACGTGTTCGTAGTCATACCCAAGCCGGCCGGAATATACTTGTCGTAACTGTCGGATCGCGTCCAGTCCGTCGCGCGCGTTCTCGCCGATCGGCCCGCCGATCAGGTGGGGCGGGAGCGCCAGCAGGTCGTCCTCCGTCACGCCGTGCGCGTCGGGCGCAAGCGCGGGGTCGCCGGGCGGCGCGGTCCCGAGCGGATCGAGCTGCGCCGCGAGATGTCCGTAATCCCGGATCGCGTTTGCCAGATTGACGAGGCCCATGACGGTCTCGTTGCACGGCGCGCCCACCGGCGGCGCCGCGGTCGCCGTCTCTCTGGCGCCGTTCTCCGGCGGAGGCGGGGGCTTCACTCCATCGAAGAACGCGGCGGTCATCGGGTCCACCGCGCCGCGATCGCGCAGATAGCGCTCATAAAGCTCTTCGACATATGCGGCATTGGGGCCGGCGAATTGAGTCCACATGTCCATGGTTCACACGCTCGAGCAGGGATGCCAAACGCGCGTAGCGTACACGGGTTTGCGGGCGGGTTCTGTAAGGGGATGATCAGTAGGGAGGAGAAGATGAGCCTGGCTTTCGGGGTTCGGACGACGAATGCCCGGCGCAGCCCCAACTGAGCCGGGCATCGGCAGGCATGGCGCGGAAATCTGCGCTTTAGTCGATATGGGCTGAACCGTTGAAGATATCGTAGTAGACGGGTCTACCGTCCGGAGTCGCCCCCCACGGCCAACTCACCACGCTGCCCGTCCCGCGGAGCCTCTCGTAGTCGCCAGTGCCGTCGTCGACGTTCCAGGGGCCGTCTGACTCCCATTCCCAAGTGTCGGGCGGGGTAAACTTCACGTCAACGTGGTAGCTGACCTGGAGGACGAACGATCCGCTGCCGTCGGCGCAATCGAATTGCTTGGTCGTGTGGTAGATCGCGTGGAAATCGTCTTTCTGTTCGCCCGGCCCCGAGACGAACTCCGCGATGTTGTACGCGAGCCCGCTTTCGCAGAGCAAGCCCGCAGTGACCGCTTCGCCGCTCACGGTGAATGGCGAGGGAACGATGGACTGTCCGTATTCATCTGCTTGCTGGTAGAGGTCGATCGTGAAGGGCAGCGGCTTCGAGGCTGCCGCGGGTGCGACGAGCAGCAAGACCAGCAGGATCGCCGAGGTCAGAGCGAGAAGTGCGCGCATCAGAAACCTCCCTGCTTCACAAGCGCCATCCCTGCTTGCGCATCATCGCGCAAATTCATGACGAGGTCAATAGTTTTGGGTCGTTCAAACGTGAAACATCAAAGTAATGTTGCTGCCAACAACAGAGCGAGGGGGGATGCGCACGCGCATCCCCCCTCGCTCTGTTTGCCGACGATCGGTTACCGGCCTTCAAACGTGACCGCGGTGGTCATGTTCCACCTCAGCCCCGCGGTCTCGCCCTGCGGCTCGATCACGACCGTGTAGCTGATGTCGCCCTTGTTGTTCTCGCCCACGTCGCCGATGCGGACGACCTTGCCGGTCATCTCTACGCCGGGCAGAGCATCGAAGGTGAGCCCGACGGTATCGCCGACCGCAAGTTTCGCAACGCTCAACTCGGTCAGGTCCGACGTCTCAATCTGCCACTTGCCCAGATTTGCGAGCTGCGCGAACGGCGCGGCAGGGGCCAATTGCTCGCCCTGGCGCACGTTCAGTTCGGCCAAGGTGCCGGCAAAGGGCGCCCGCACTTCGGTGTCACGCAGGGCGGCCTTCGCTTGGTCCACCGCGGCCTGCGCTGCGGCCACATCCGCCTCGGCCGCAGCGATCGTCTCCGGCCGCGCGCCCGCCTTCGCCAGCGCCAGTTGCTCCTCGGCTGCCTTCACCTGCGCCGCGGCCACCGCCACGTCCGCCGGTCGAGCCGACGCCTGCACCGACTGAAGCTGCGCCTGAGCTTGCGCCAGTCGCGCCCGAGCCGCATCCACGTCCGCCTTGCTGGCGCCGCGCTGCAGGTCAGAGAGCCGCGCCTGCGCCGCGTTGTAAGCGTTGGTCGCCTGCTGGAGGGCCAGCGCCTGCTGCGACGCGCCCACGTCCGGGCTGCCCGCGACCTTGTCGTAGGCGGCCTGCGCTACGCCCACCGCCGCCTTCGCGTTCGCCACATCGGTCTGCGCCGCGCTCAGCGCGCCCGGCGCTGCGCCTTCGAGCACCTTGTTCAGGCCGGCCTGCGCCGCGGCCACCGCCGCCTGCGCCGCCGCAACGTCTTCCGTCTTCGCGCCCTGCTGCGCCCGCTCAAGTTGCGCCTTAGCAAGGTCGACCGCAGCCTGGGCGACCGCGATCTCTTCCGCCCGCGCGCCCGCCTTCAACTCGGCCACGCGCGCCTGCGCCCGGCTCAGCGCGGCCTCGGCCTGCGCCACGGCAGCCTGCTGCCGCGTCGCTTCGAGCCGCACAATCATATCGCCCGCCGCCACCTGCGCGCCCTCGCGCGCTGCCAACTCAACCACAACGCCGCCGGTCGGGCTGCCGATGCGCGCCCACTCCGCCGGAACCACCACGCCCTCGGCAACAATCCCGCGCTCGGGCTGAGCTTCCTGCGCAACCGGCGCAGCCGTGGCTGCCTCCGCGCTCGCCGACCGCTGCATCGTAAACGCAAACGCGCCGCCCGCCACCAACACCAGCAAGACCAAACCGCCAACTACGAACTTCTTCATGCTAAACCTTCCTCATCCTTCCGCGGCCAAAGGCCGTTATAACTGCCGAAACCTTCGATCTTGAATCTTTAATCTTCTATCGCACCACGACCGGCTCCAACACCAACTGTGGAGCGGGCCTGGGCAGCTCGACCGCCACCGGCGCATCGTGCAGCCCCGTGGATGCCATCGCGAATATCTCGTCCCGGTCGGTGATCTCCCGCGCCATCTTGCCATCGCGCATTTGGAGCACCCGGTCGACGTATTGCACCATGCGGAGGTCGTGCGTGACCATGATGCCGGCGCGGTTCTGCTCGCGAATCATCGCGGCGAACGTCTCTACCACCTGAAATGCGCGCTCGGTGTCGAGCGAAGCGGTCGGTTCGTCCGCCAGCACCACCGCCGGATCATGGATCAGCGCGCGGGCAATTGCCACCCGCTGCTGCTGGCCGCCGGACAGTTGCCGGGGCAGGTTGTTGAGCTTGTCGCCCAGGCCGAGTCGTTCGAGGAGGTCACGCGCCCGCGCCTTCCCCGCCTTGTCCAGCCGCCCGTTCAGCCGCAGCATCAGCTCCACGTTTTCCAGCGCGGTCAGGTACGGGACCAAGTTATTGGCCTGGAACGTGAACCCGATCTTCTGGCGGCGGAACGCGGTGCGCTGCGCCTCGCTCATCTGCCCGAGCTCCTGCCCGTCGATCATCAGCTCGCCATCGGTTGGCTTGAGCAAGCCCGCCAGCATCGCCAGAAGTGTCGTCTTGCCCGAGCCGCTCGGCCCGACCAGCGCCACGAACTCCCCGCTGCGAACCCCGATCGTTACGCCGTCAACCGCCTTCGTCACCGACGTGCCCGTCCCGTATGCCTTTACAACGTTACGCGTTTCAAGTGCGAACATGTTTCTCTCCATGATTCCTGACCTCGACGCAGATGACTCAGAGGGGGAAAGATCAGGCAGATCCACCTTAATCTGCGTCATCTGCGTTGAATTCCTAACTTACTGCGCCAGGCCCAGCGCGGTCAGCGGTTCGACCTTCAGCGAATAGCGCACCGACACCAGCCCGCCGATGGGGCCGATCAGCAGCAGCGACAAGATCGCAGCTGAGATGGCAGCCGGCGAGAAGACGATCGGCACGGTGGGCGGGAAGCCGAGCGACAGCGCCAATGTGAACGCGGCGCCCAGGGCGACCCCGATGACCGTCACCGCAATGATCTGGACGATGGCAGCCGTTCCGACCACGAAGTTGGATGCGCCAATGGCCTTGAGCATGCCAATCTGCGCCACTTTCTGGAGGGTCAGAATCTGGAAGAACCCGCCGATGACCAGGATGCCGATGAGCAGGGCAAAATAGCGCTGCGTGTCGAGCGTGCTCTGCTGCGCGCTGTAACCCGGCGTCGCCTCGTAGGCGGTCACGCGGTCCACCACCTCCACGTCGGCCACCTGCGACTCGATCCGGTCGGCCATCGCAGCAAGGTCGCTGCCTTCCGCCACCCGCACGGCCACCAGGTTCGCCACCAGTTCCGCGTTCGGCGCGCTCTGGCCGCCCTGCGGCCGCAACTCGTCCCACGTGCGGAACGGAACCATCACAGAGGGCTGCAGGTTGTACTGGCGGCCATCGCTGATGCCCACAACCGTCAGGTCGTAGAACTCTTCCTTCGTGTCCTGGAACATCTGCGCGCAGCGCCACATTGCGGTCGAGCACGGCCTCGTTGGCGCGACGGCCGGCCAGGTTGCGCCCCTCGAACGCGGGCGGCTCGCCCGGCATTCCCGGCTCGACGCCGACGAGCGCCACGTTCAGCACCTTCTCGCCGTTCTCGGTGAGCACGACGCTCGACACACCAATGGGGCCGACTTCTTCCACACCGTCCACCCGGCGAATTTCGTTTAGCATGGACGTGCCGAGCCGGCTCGCGCCCGCATTGAGGTCGAGCTTGGACTGGTACACAATCAAGTCGGCGTTCAGCTTCTGGATATATTCGCGGTTGCCCGAGCCCAGCCCTTCGGCGAGCGCGGCCACGAAGAGGACCAGCATGGTGATGAGCGCGATGACCATGGCGAACAGAATGAACCGTCCGCGGCCGCGCCAGATTTCCTTCAGGGCCAGATAAAAACCCATGTATTTGACTCCTCCATTTGCGGTGCGTTACTCAATACAAACCTTATGCAGTTATATCATGTTTGTCTAAACTTGTCAAGCCTTTGTCGAGGGCAAAATGGCAAACTCACACAATCTTAATAATCGGCCGCCAGAACCCTATGCCTCCCGCCGGCGTTAACCCAGACGATATGAGAATCTGGTCACTTCACCCGCGCTATCTCGACGCCAAAGGGCTGGTCGCGCTGTGGCGCGAGACGCTGCTGGCGCGCGCGGTTCTGCAGGGGAACACGAAGGGGTATGCGAATCACCCGCAGTTGTTGCGGTTCAAGTACGCGGAAGAACCGCTGAAGCTAATTGACAGCTACCTGTGGAGCGTTCACGAGGAGGGAGTGGCGCGCGGCTACCGCCTTGACCCCGCAAAGATCGGCCGGGAGCGTTTCACCGTGGCGAAGCTGCCGGTGACCGAGGGGCAGTTGCGCTACGAGTGGCGGCACTTGCGCGCAAAACTGCTGGTGCGCTGCCCCGAGTGGTGCGAGCGCGCGGGCGACGTCGATCTCCCCGACCCGCACCCGCTCTTATTTGCCGTGCCGGGGCCGGTGGAGGTGTGGGAGAAGACTAAGGCGGGGTGAGGAGTGGAGCGAACCGACCAGGAAGACGCATGACCGGCGGCGCGTCAGCCTTTCTTTTCGAGCAGCAGCCCGAGCGTGAGCACCATCCCCCCCTCGCGCCGCCACCAGCACTGGTAGCGCAGATCTGCGTGCACCAGACCCGCGCGCGCCGTCACTGCCAATGGCCGCCACACCTCAGCGGCAGCCGTCTGCTCCGGCAGCGCCACCGTGACCGCCCGCGTGTCCACCCGCAGCCCTTCCTTAATGCACTTGAGGAAGGCTTCTTTTGCGCTCCACACGAGTGTAATCAGGAGATCGCGTTCCGCTTGCGGACGCGCGAGCAGCGCGGCCAATTCCTGCGCCGCGAAGAATTGCTCAGCCAGCGACAGCGGCCGCGGCTCGATCATCTCGACGTCCGCACCGGCAGCGGCCCCGGGTTGATCCGTGAGCGCGCAGAACGAATACCTGCCGGAGTGGCTGATGGACAGGCTGACGGGCAGACGTGCGCCGTCCAGCGAGAGGTAGGGCGATCCATCCCCGTCCGCTCGGACGAGAATCTCGTCGGCATGGCGCTGCGCGCCCCGCGCGTCAAGGTACTGTCGCGCAAGCTGTTTGGCCGTCCACCGTCCGAGCAGCCAGTCGCGCCGCCGCTTCGGCGCCCGGAACGTCGCGTATCGTTCGCGTTCTTCGGACGCGAGCAGCCCCGCCGGCGCGAGGTCGTCCGCGAGCCCTGGCGCCGCGTCGAGCGACTGGAGCAGGCAGAGGATGTCCGGGTGCGGGGACGGGAACAGCATGAGCGGTCCTTAAATGAGAAGCGCGAACTGTGACGAACTCATTTTCGCAGAGTTCGTCGCAATTCGCGCAATTCCGGCAGAGCCAGTTACGCGGGCCGGGACACCGTGCGGTACCCTTTCAACTCCACGTACACCTCGCCCTCGTCGTCGACGACGCGGCCGTCGAACGTCTGCCCTTCGTCCGGCGTGCTGACCACCGCGTAGAGCCGCTTGCCGTTTGCGGATTCGAGCGGCCGGTAGGTCGTGACCGAGCCGATGCCGAGCGGGAAGGCCATCGCGCCCTTCTGCTTGATGTTCCAGAACGCGGCCGCCTGGAAGATCGACTCGATCAGCCGCGGGGCCATGAGCACTTGCTTGCCGTTCGGCTCCTTGTGCGCCAGCTCGGCAGGCAGGCTCCTCGGCAGCGCGCCGACTGCCTGCCCCGGCTCCGCGCCCGCGCATTCGAGCACCTGGTATGCGGGGCCGTGGAAGAAGACCTTGTAGATATCATCCCCGCACGTGTCCAGGCTGTCCTGCGCCGGCGCCTCGAAGGTCACTTTGTCGACCGACGGCGCGTTCTTCGCCAGCCGCACCGTCGCGGTGAAGTGATCCTTGATTTGGACGGGCAGGCCTGCCTTTGCGGGTTGCTGCGCGGACCGCAGCGTCGTCCGCACCAGGAGCTCGTCGCCGCTCCCCGATGTAGCCACAGCGTTCAGCAGCAGGGTGCGCGGCTCCATGCGGAAGAACTTGAGCGCGCCCATCATCGCCACGTTTTCGACCGCAACGACATGATATTCGGGCGCCAGCGCCAGCGCGGCTTCCGCCATCGCCTCGGTCGCCATCACGCCGGGGAGCCACGGCGTCTCGGGGTCGGGCGCGTGGTCGTAGAGGAACGGCTGCTCCTTCGGGTCGAGCGTCGTTTCGATCTCGATCCCGCCGTGAAGCTTGCACGCGACGATCTTGCCCACGAGGGGCAGTCCGGGCTGCCGCGTCACAAGGTAAGCTGTAGCCGCCGTCACGTCCAACCCGCCCGTGGGATGCCGCTCTTCCAGCCATGCGCCCAGCCGCCCGGCCACGACGATCTCGCCCGACCCGCTCCCGCTGACCAGTTCGCGGCGCACGGTCGGCACGCCGGACTCGGGCGGCAGCATGTCGACGCCGAGCGCCTCCATGACCTGCGGCACGGAGCCGCGCGACGCCATGCCGATCCCGCCCCACGCGGTCCAGTCGATCGCGATGCCGCGCGTGCCCGGCCGGGTCCGGTGCAGGTTGTTCGTCAGCTTGCAAAGCAGGTCGTTCGCAGCCGAGTAATCTGTCTGCCCGTTGTTGCCGAACCGGCCCGCAACCGAACTGAACGCGACCGTCGCCGCGATGGGCATATCGCCGGCTGCGCGGAGCAGGTTGAACCACCCGTCCGCCTTCACGTCGTAGACGAGATCGAACTGCGCAGGTTCCTTGCTGGGCAAAGTCCGGTCGATCAGCACGCCGCCTGCGTGAATCAGCACGTCGATCCGCCCGTACCGCGCCCGCGCGTCTTCTATGACCGCCGCGCAGGCCGCGCCGTCACGCAGGTCAAGGCTGTGGTAGTGCGCGGTTCCGCCCGCTGCCTCGACCGCCTCGACCGCCCGCAGCGCCGCATGGGCGCGCTCGACCGCCGCGATCTGCTTGTCGACCGCCGCGGGCGTGACCTTCTCCTTGCGCGCTTTCGCCTCCGAAATCAGCGCGGCCTTGAGCGTCTCGCGGCCCTGCCGGAACAACGCGACGTGCGCATCGTCCTGCGCGGGCGCGGCTGCGAGATCGAGCAGGTAGAAGATGCCGCGGCTCGCCCATGCGAGATCGGCCACGATCTCGCTCGTGATGCCGCCGGCCGCGCCGGTCACGAGGAAGACGGTGTTCGGTCCGAGCAAAAGCCCAGGCGCCGCGCCCTGGTTGGGGCGTTCCGCCAGCCCGACGCTCCACCGCAGGCCGCTGCGATAGCCTACCTCGATGCATCCTGGATCGAGCAACGTCTCGTCGATGAGGCGCCGCGCAACGTCATCGTGCCCGGCGTGCGCCTCAAAATCGACGGCCTTGACCAGCACCGGGTCGCCCTGCCCTGAGTTCGGACGCAGCGCCTGTTCCATCGCGTAGGCCTTGGTGAAGCCCGTGACGCCGCCGCCTGCCGGCGCGGCCGCACCGCTTGCGCCGTACCCGTGCTGCCCGCCCATGCGCGTAGCTGACACGAGGAACGCCCCGCGTCCACCGGCTGCGTCGTACAGGCCGCGCATGGTCGCGTACAAGTTCTTCACTCGCCGCCGGTTGATCTCGCGCCATCCGGCGAGGTCCAACTCGCTCAACGCCGGCTCCGCGTCCAGTGCGGCAAGCCAGTATGCGCCCGCGATAGGCCCCTGCGCGAGCCACTCGGCCAGCCGCGCGGTGAGTTCGCCCGCGTCGATGCCGGGTTCGAGCGCCAGCGCGGTCGCGCCGCGCTCTGCCAGCAGCGCCTCAAGCGCCGCGCTTGCGCCGCCCTCGTCGCGCATCACCACGACACGCGCTCCTTCGAGCGCCACGCCGGTGGCGACGCACAGCTCAACGTCCGGCCTCAGCACTGGCGCCGGCACGCGCCGCGGGATGCGGTTCGCATCCTCGATGCGGTATGCGGGCGCGGCGTTTTCTGCCGGTTCCTGTACGGGCGCTGTTGTTGCGGTCGGGCTTGCCGTCGCGCTGTCTGCATCAAAAGGGACGGCCGAGACCTCCTCGCGCCTCCCGTTCTTGGGCATCAGGTCGGGCCGGAACTTATGAACGAAACCCACCACGCTCTGCAGCGTGGGGTAATCGCGCAGCGAAAGGTTTTCCTGGAACGGGATCGCGAACGCCTCGCGGATCGCGGCGAACGTCGTCTCAGCCTGCTTGACCGTGTCGATGCCGAGGTCGGCTTCGAGGTCCAGTTCGAGATCGAGCATGTCCTGGGGATAGCCGGTTTTCTCCGCTACCACTTCCAGCACCTTCCCGGTGACGGAATCCTTTGCCGCAGAGGTCTCAGAGGACACAGAGGCAATGGCGGACATAGAGGCGGCCGCCACCGGCTCAACCGTCCTCTCTGCGGCCTCTGTGACCTCTGTGGCAAGATCCGGCCGGAACTTGTAGACGAAGCCGACGACGCTCTGCAGCGTGGGGTAATCGCGCAGCGACAGGTTCTCCTGGAATGGAATCGCGAACGCCTCGCGGATGGCCGCGAAGGTCTCAGCCTGCTTGACCGTGTCGATGCCGAGGTCGGC
>JALOOB010000029.1 GCA_025454635.1 Anaerolineae bacterium | reverse complement strand
ATCGTCTCGCCCAATGCCATCGCCCACGCCACCGCCCGCGCCACCTCGCCCGCCTCCAGCCGCCGGTCGCGGTCGCGCACGAGGAACCCCTCGGGCGCGGCAGTCAGCGCAATCCCGCGACGACGCAGCGTCCGCGCCATCAGCGGCGCGGCGTGCCGGCCGATCCACAACGGGATGCGCAGCCGCGTGTCGAAGCAGGCGATCCGCGGCCCACGCAGCGTCTCCACCGGCGCGCGTTCCAGCCACACCTTCATATCGGGCGTCAGATTCCACTGCTGCGTGGGACACCCGAGGAATAGCAAATCCACGTCGCGCAATTGCGTGAATGGCGTCTCGTTCACATGCGCGCTGCGCGAGGGACCGTGCGCGGCCAGTCCTCGCGCCATCGCCACCGCCAGCTGCTCGGTGTTGCCGAAGAGAGAATCGTATACGATCAGCGTATTCATGGCCCCGCCAGTGTAACATGACCGGCGACCGCCCCCGAATTCCACGCGCCTTAAACGAGAAGGCGGCGAGAACCTCGCCGCCATAAGCTGATTACAGATCGGCCCGGCCAGCGGTGCTATTCCACCCGCTGCCGCACCGGCGCCAGCTCGCCCGTCACCGGCTCAACCGCCGCCGGCTTGACCGGCGCCCGCTCACCCCGCCCCGACTTGACTCGCGTCAGCCCGAAGAACAGCGCCGCCGCCACGCCCGCACCCACGGCCACACCCGCGCCCGCCGCTACCAGCGATGCCGCGCCCGGGTTTGCCGCCACGCGGGTCAGCAGATCCAGCACCTGCGGCAGCGCCGCAAAACAACCCACAGCGACTGCCAGCCATGCCGCCGGCCCCGACTCCGCCGAGAGACGCCGCGCGGTCAGCGCCACGCCTGCGAGCGCGAGCAGCGCCAGCGCCATCATCGTCACCTCGACCGCCGTCCATCCCGCGCCGGTCGCAGCCACTTCCCCGGCAGTCAGGCCAACGCCAATCGAAAAGCCGAGCGCGGCCCCTGCGCCCACCCCCGCCCACAGCGCCTGCGCCAGGTTCCCGCGGCCGAGCCGCACCAACGCCGCCAACGCCAGCCCGATTATGATCGCGGCTTCGAGAGCATCCCGAAGACCGAGTGCAAATGCTGTCATGTCCACGCTCCTGCATCGATGAATATCATCTAATGTCATGAGCATAATATCACAAAGTCAACAAACCAAATATGATTTTTGTCACATAACAGAAGCCATTGCCTGTACTCGCCGGCGCAATCGTGGCTCGCTTCCCGACGCGCAGCGGCGCATGCGGGCGACCGGAGGTCGCCCGCATGCGCCGCTGCGCGTCCCCAACCCCTACAAATTCAGTTCGATCAGCTCGCCGGTCGCAGCATAGATCGTCCGCTCCGCGATATTCGTCGCGCGGTCGCCCGCCCGCTCCAGTTCGTGCGCCACCTGAATCAGGTACGTGCCTGGCGGGATGGATCGCGGGTTCTCCAGCATGTAGGAGAGCGTCACATTGAACGTCTGCTTGTACAGGTGATCGATCTCGTCGTCGTCCTTGCAGACCTGCCGCGCCGCTTCCACGTCATGCGTCGCGTACGCCTTGAGCGCGCGGTCCAGCAGCTTAAGCGCCAGGTCGCACATCCTGTCGATCCCGCCCATCGGAATGGAAGTCGGCATGATGGACTGGCGCTGTTGGAGCTTGGAGATGCGCTTCGCGTGATCGCCCACGCGTTCGAGTTCGCTCGCGATCGTCAGCGCCGCCACGATATCGCGCATATCGCCGGCAACGGGCTGTTCCATCACAAGCAGCGCGTAACACTGCTTCTCGATCCGGTGCCGCGCCTCGTCGATGGCGATGTCGCCGGCCACCACCTCCGCGGCCAGGTCAAGGTCGTTGTCCATGAGCGCGCGCACTGCGGCGGAGACCGCCTGCCGCGTCCGGCTGCCCATGTCCAGCACGCCTTCGTTGAGCCGCGCCAGCTCCATGTCGAAATGTGTCCGCAAAAGTGGGCTCATCCTATATCCTTCTCCGCATTAAAGTTGCGGACAAATCATACTCTACCTGTCAAGCTGCGCATAGCGACTTTTGCCAGATTGCGCAAAAACTGAGCCGGAGTGGAACGCAGATGACGCAGATGCGGGGGATGAGGAGGATCATGTAAGGTTCCTGAAGATCCACCTGATCTGCGTCGGCAAGGCCGGTGTCTGCGTCCCATTTCGCAGCCATCACCCGAACCTGCCTGTGATGTAATCCTCGGTCAGCTTGTTCTTCGGGTTGGTAAAGATCTCGTTCGTCGCGCCGAACTCGGCCAGGTAGCCCGCCCGGTCGTCGCCCATGTTGAAGAACGCCGTGTAGTCGGAGACGCGCGCGGCCTGCTGCATGTTGTGCGTCACGATGATGATCGTGTACTCCCGCGCCAGCTCGCGCATCAGGTCCTCGATGCGCAGCGTCGCGATCGGGTCCAGCGCGGAGCACGGCTCGTCCATCAGGATGATGTCGGGCCGCGTCGCGATCGCCCGCGCGATGCACAAGCGCTGCTGCTGCCCGCCGGAAAGCGAGTAGCCGCTCTGCTTCAGCTTGTCCTTCACGTCCTCCCACAGCGCGGCCTGCCGCAGCGATTGCTCGACCAGGTCGTCCATGCTGCCGCGATAGCCGTTGACCTTCGCGCCCCACGCGATGTTCTCGTAAATGCTCTTGGGGAACGGGTTCGGCTTCTGGAACACCATCCCGATCCGCCGCCGCACCTCGACCGCGTCCACGCCCGGCGCATACAGGTTCTTGCCGCGAAACTCCACCGTCCCCTGCACGCGCGCGGTGGGGATCAGGTCGTTCATCCGGTTGAAGCAGCGCAGCACCGTGCTCTTGCCGCAGCCCGACGGCCCGATCAGCGCGGTGATCTTCCGCGGTTGGATGTTCAGGTCCACCCCGCGCACCGCCTGGAAGCTGCCGTAGTAAACGTTCAGATCCGCCACCCGCAGCGCATACGCCGCGCTCTCCCCCGTCACCGCCGCAGGCCGGGCCACCGCCGCCGGGCCCGCAATCTGACTGATACTCACCATGTTTCCGTGCTCCGTTCATCACCCTTTCGCCACAGAGCTCGCAGAGACCTCTGTGGCAAAAAGACGCTAATAGCTTCGCCTGTACTTGTTGCGCAGCAAAATCGCCGTGGCATTCATCGCCAGCAGCAGCACCAGCAGCACCACGATGGCCGCCGCGGCCAGGTGCTGAAACTCCGGCTGCGGCCGCGAAGTCCACTGGTAGATCTGGATCGGCAGCGTCGTGAATTTCGAGAACGGGCTGTTCGGGTCGATCACGATGAACGTCGACGCGCCAATCACAACCAGGGGCGCGGTCTCGCCCAGCGCGCGCGACACCGCGAGGATCACCCCCGTCATGATCCCCGGAATGGCATTCGGCAGCACGTGCGCCCTGATGGTCTGCCACTTCGTCGCGCCGAGCCCGTATCCTGCCTCGCGCAGCGAGTTCGGAACCGCTCGGATCGCTTCGCGGGCGTTGATGATGATCAGCGGCAGGATCAGCAGGCCGAGCGTCAGCCCGGCGGAGAGCACCGTCCGCCCGTTCGCCGTCGTCGGATCGACAACGCCAAAAATCCGGCCGCTCGTCAACGCCTCGAACGCGCGCACAAACACTGCGAGGCCGAGCATACCGTAGATAATTGACGGCACGCCCGCCAGGTTGTTGATGTTCGTCTCGATGATCTGCGCAGCCCGGCTCGACCCGCCGTACTCTTCAAGGTAGATCGCCGCGCCCACGCCCAGCGGCACGGAAAACAGGAACGCAATGAACGTCACCCACAACGATCCTATGATCGCCGTGCGCACGCCCGCATACTCCGGCTTGGACGACTGCGGCGACGCGATAAACGAGCGGTTCACCCAGTTGCGGAACTCAAGCGTCGAGTTCGGGATTTGCAGCGCCGCTTCTTCGATCGCCGGCTTGTCGAAAATCGACTCGACCAGGGTCCATGTCGCCGCGATGCGCGGCTTCACGACCTCGTCGGTCAGCAGTTGGACCAGTTCCGCGTCTGTGCGCTCTTCCAGCGCTTTCGTCTCGGCGAGCGCGCGCGCCCGCCCCTTTGAGATGTTCGCCTTCAACATCGCGACCTTGTCCGCGCGGGGCGCCTCTTCCAGGGTCGCAGGCGCGCTTGCGTCGCCGTAATGCTCGCGCAACAGGGCCGCCGGCTCCACCGTGTTCTGCCACGCCACATAGCCGAACGACTCGTTGATGACGTTATAGAGCAGCGCCATCAGCGCGATAATGCCGATGGCGGTCGCGCCGAGAAACACCGTCTTCCAGATCTGCCCCGTGAGCTGCCGCCGGTCGACGAACCTTTGCAGTTCGCGGCCTTCGGGATAGCTCCCGTTTTCCATCTTCAATCTGCTATCTTCCATCTAGTAGCGCATCCTGTAGCGCCGGACGATCTGCTGGCTGATGATGTTGAGCGTAAGCGTTATGACGAACAGCATCAACGCGATTGCGAAGATGCTCGTGTAGTCGATCGAGTTATAGCTCAGGTCGCCGCCGCTGATGCGGACGATGTGGCCGGTCATGGTCTCGCCCGACTTAAACGGGTTGAACAGCGCGAGGTTCTTGAACGCGTCGCCCCACGAAGCGAAGTTGCGCGGGCCCGAGCCCGCCGCGATCGCGACTACCATCGTCTCGCCCACCGCGCGCGAGATCGCCACGATGAACGCCGCGCCCAGCCCCGACAGCGCGGCCGGCACCACGATCTTGAGCGCCGTTTCGAGCCGCGTCGCGCCTAGCCCGTAAGCTGCCTCGCGCAGGCTGCGCGGCACCGCGCTCAGCGCGTCCTCGCTCATCGACGCCACGAGCGGCAGGATCAGGATGCCGATGACCAGGCCCGCCGAGGCCATGTTGAACAGGTCGACCGTGTCCTTCCCGATCGCGTCGCGCAGGATCGGCGTGACGAAACTGAGCGCAAAGAAGCCGTACACGACCGTCGGCACGCCGGCCAGGATTTCCAGCACCGGCTTGAGGATGCTCCGGTTACGCGGCGTCGCATACTCGCTCAGGTAAATGGCAATTGCGACGCCCAGCGGCAGCGCCACCATCATGCCGATGATGCTGGTCAGCAGCGTGGCGAGCAGCAGCGGGAAGATGCCGAACGCCCCGATCTTCGGCTGCCACATCGTCTTCGTGAAGAACTCGACCAGGCTCACCGCCGGGTCGCGGAAGAACACGAGCGCTTCCTCGAACAACACGAACACGATGCCGACCGTCGTCAGGATGGACACGGCCCCGCAGAAAAACAGGAAGCCCTGGACGATCATCTCGCCCGGGCGCTTTTTGGCCCGCAGATCAATTTCACCCTCTGCGGTCTGGGTGGTTATAAGCGGCTTGGTAATCTCGCCCTGCAACTGGCACTTCCTTCGACAGATAATAGAACGCAGATACCGGCCTTCGGTCGGTATCTGCGTTCTATTCCGCCTTACTTCGTCGCGTCCAGGAATGCCTGCGCCGCTGCGTCCAGCGCGTCGGCCGGGGCGGGGAAGTAGCCCACGCCGCCGATCACGTCATTGACGCTGGTCAGGTAGAAGTTGATGAAGCTCGCCACCTGCGGCTTGTCCTGCATCACCTTCGCATCCGAGTAGATGAACAGCGGCCGCGCCAGCTTGTACTCGCCCGCATTCACCGTCTCTTCCGTCGGCTGCACGCCTTCCACCGCAATGTCCAGCAGCTTGTCCTCGTTCTCCAGGAAGTAGGCGAACCCGAAGTAACCGATCGCGTACTTGTCGCCCGCCACACCCTGCACCAGCACGTTGTCGTCCTCAGACAGTTGCAGGTTTGCCGCGCCCAGCAGCGCTTCCTCGCCCTTCTTGTCGAACGCCGGGTCCATCACGGCCTCGATGAAGTAGTCAAACGTCCCGCTGTCCGTGCCAGGGCTGAACCGCTTGATCGGCTCGTTCGGCCACGCCGCGTTCACGTCGCTCCAGTTCGTCGAATCCTTCGAGAACAGCTTCGCCAGTTCTTCCAGCGTCACGCCCTCGCTCAGCCAGTCGTTCTCCGGGTTCACCACCACCGCCAGCGCATCCGTCCCCACCCGGAACTCCACCGGCGTCCGCCCGATCGCCGCGCAGTTCTCCACCTCGGAGTCCTTGATCGCGCGGCTCGCATTCGCCACATCCGTCTCGCCCGTCTTGCAGAAGCGCTCGAAGCCCGCGCCCGTCCCGATCGAGTCGATCGTGATGTTCCCCGCGTACCCTTCCTCGCGGAACTTCTCCGCCACCGCCTCGCTCAACGGGAACACCGTCGACGACCCCGCCGTGATGATGTCGCCGGTTACATCCAGCGGATTCACCTCGGGAAGCGTCCCGCCGGAAGCGGCAGGCGCCTCGGTTGGCGCGGAAGTCGGCTCAGGCGCAGTCGTCGCTGCGGGGGCCGCCGTCGGTTCAGGCGCCATGGTAGGTTCGGGCGCGGTGGTCGCAGCCGGGGCCGCGGTCGGTTCAGGCGCCGTAGTCGGCGCGGGCGTGGCCGCCGGCTGCGCGCACGCAGTCACCGCCAACGCAAGGGCAAACAACACGACGAGAACTTTGAAACGCATAGGGATTTCCTTCTCCTCTTGATAGTGCCTGTCTTTTCTTGGCATACGAGGAGAAGGATGCCATGGGGGAGTTAACCGCTATTCAAGGGAGGCTTAACGGGGCGCGAAGAGTGGGTTAAGGATGGTTAAGACGGCGCGAGCCTTACTCGTCCGGCCCTCGCTCACGGTAGCTCACCACCACGAGGAGCGCGGCGAACTGGAGCAGCGCGGTTGCCACCGCCGTAAACTGGTCGATGTAGAAGTTGAGGAGATTCACTGTGGTGAGCGAGAGGACCAGCGCAAACACGCCGAGCCGCGCGCCGAGCTGCTCGCGGCGCAGCGCCAGGTAGACAAACGCGACCAGCGCGATCGCTCCCACCGCGGCCTCCAACCCGATCCGCAGCAGCCGCCACCCGACGTTCGTGATCGCTTCCAGGTCGCCCTGCGCGCGCAGCACCGTTTCGAACGACTCGCGGAACGGTCCCGGCTGCGCGGCTGTCCAGATCAGCAAGCCCGCGCCCGACGCGGCGAAAACCGCGAGCGCTGCCAGGATGAGCAGCACCGCGGCCCGGTGGCCGCGCCGCGGGACCCGGCCCACCGCGTCTTCGACCCACGCGATCAGCCGGCTCCAGGCCGTCGGCTTCACCGGGTGCACGCCGGTGCGCGCGTCCCCCATGTACGCCTCGAGCGTGCTCGCCAGCCGCGCCAGGTTCTCCGACTCCGATCGCCGCGCGCTGCGCAGCCAGCCCGCGATGCGCTCGTACTCGCTCTCGTCGAGATCGCCGTCGAGCACCTCGGAGAGCTCCTCCAGCGCGTGATAGAGCTGCGTGCGCGGGGCCTCCCGCTTCATGCGGCGCACGTACTGGTAGAGCAGCACGCTCAGAAGGAAGAACGCGTAGACCAGCGGCGCGGCAGGCGGGTAGAAGTAGTTCAGGTCGCGCGTGATGAACTTGCCCACCTCGTCGATGAACAGCCCCGCGCCCAGCCCGTTCAGCCCCGCGCTCAGGTAGAGCGCCCAGCGGTTCGCCAGGATCAGCGGCAGCAGCGCGGCCGCGTACAGCAGCAAACCGCCCCAGATCGCATGCGCGATGTGCAGCGTCTCCCCGCCCAGCTGCGGGTAACCGGTCAGTTGGAGAAACACCCGCGTCGCGACGACAGAAAACGCGAGCGCGACAAGCGTGATGAGGACGTAAGTGTCCGCGCGGCTGCGCTGGACCGGGGCCGTGTTGGCGCGCGCAGGGGTTTCTGCCGCCATGTCTGGGTCTTCCTCCGCCACGAATTACGCGAATTACATGAGTTGAACGATCTACGCGAATTTTCGTTCAATTCGCCCCATTCGCGTAATTCGTGGCGGACCCGTTAGGTCCCCGCCGGAGCGGGGCTCGGGTCGTCGACGCGGAAGACCGCCGTGCCGGTCGCCACGTAGAGCTCGCCTGTCGCGTCCTGCCCGAAGGACCGTATGTTGTTGAGCACCCCGGCCGACAAGGTCACGGTCAGCTTCGTGACGATGGGCGCGCCGCCTGTCCGCCGCAGCGTCCACATCTCGTCGCTGCAGTAGTCCGCAAAGAAGTAGGCCCCCGTATACCCGTCGAGCGCCGGCCCGCGGTACACATAGCCGCCCGTAATCGAGCATTTGCCGCCTGCGTGATCGTACTCATGAACCGGCGCGACGACGGGCGGGTTGTTCGCGCAGAGCGGCGAGCGGTCCATGTTGTTCACGACCGTCCCCTCGAAGCAGTCCCACCCGTAGTTCTGACCGCCCGCGCTGCCCGCCGCCTGGAAATCTATCTCCTCGCGCGCGGCCTGCCCCACGTCCGCAATCCACAGGTCGCCGGTCTGCCGGTCGAAGCTGATGCGCCACGGGTTGCGCAGCCCATAGGCCCAGATTTCGTCGCACGCGCCGCCCGCGCCGTCGGCCAACGGATTGCCGGCCGGGATGCCGTAACGCCCGTTCGCGGCGAGGTTGCACGAGCTGCCGCCGGCAGTCGAATTCACGTCGATCCTCAGCACCTTGCCGAGGAGGTTAGCCGTGTTCTGGCTGTTCTCCTGCGGATCATACGAGTCGCCCCCGTCGCCGGACGCGATGTACAGGTAGCCGTCCGGCCCGAACTGGAGCGCGCCGCCGTTGTGGTTCGTGAACGGCTGGTTGAACTCAAGCAGGATCAGCTCGCTGCCCGCGTCCGCAACGTCCGCGTTGCCCGCGCTCACGCTGAACCGCGACACGCGCGAGCGCAGCTGCCCGCCCGGGGTCACCTCGTAGGTGTAATTGACGTAGAAGTAGCCGTTGGACGCGTACTGCGGATGAAACGCGAGGCCGAGCAGCCCCCGCTCGCCCCCGTGGACGAGCCGGCCGCTGATATCGAGGAACGGCGTGCCGAGCGTGCTGCCGTTCTTGATAATGTGGATGAGCCCGCCCTGCTGGGCGACGAACAGCCGCGCGTCCCCCGCGTGCTGCAGGTCGGTGATCGCGCTGAATCCGGCTTGAATCTGCGTCAGCCGCACCTGCGTGGGGGGCGTGGAATCCGACCCTGTGCCGGAGGACACGAACGGCAGGAAGACGGACAGGACCACTACGGCCGCAATGGAGAAGCGGGTGAGCATCGGGCGCCTCCAAATTCACTTATATTTGCCTGTCAGGCAGCCCGCTCAATTTGCCTTACATGGAGGATGGGGTCAGTTGCGGGGGTTACGAAAAGTCGCGGGACGGCAAAAGACCTCTGCCACAGAGGACACGGAGCGCTCAGAGCGCATCTTGAGCGAAGTCGAAGGACTCTGTGGTCTCTGTGACCTCTGCGGCAAAAGACTTTATGCCCGCGGCACGGTGAACCGGAACGTCGCGCCCTGCCCCGGCGCGCTCTCCACCCAGATGCGTCCGCCGTGGCCTTCGACGATGTGCCGCGCGATAGCCAACCCGAGCCCGGTGCCGCCGCCGCTGCGCGCGCGGTCCGCCTTGTAAAACCGCTCAAAGACGCGCTTCTGCTCCTCGCGCGGGATGCCCGGACCGTTGTCCGCCACCGCAATCTCCACGTCGTCGTCCAGCGGCGTCGCGCTCACCGTGATGGCGCCCCGCTCGGGCGTGAACTTCACCGCGTTCTGCACGAGATTGTTGATCACCCGGCCGATCATGGCCTCGTCGATGAGCGCGGTCAGTTCGGCCGGCACGTCGACGGTCAACTGCTGCTTCTTCACGGCAGCCTGCGGCATCAGGATGTCGACGCTTCGCCGGATGACCGGCTCGAGCGCGGCCGATTCCAGCTTGAGCAACACCTGCCCCGATTCGATCTGCGCCAGCTCCATCATCTCCTGACTGAGTTGGCTGAGCGTCTGCACCTGCGCGTGGATCAGGTCGAGCATCCGCTGGGCGATCGCGGGATCGCCGGACGCCTGCCGCAGGGTTTGCGCCGCGAGGTCGATATTCGAGAGGGGTGTGCGGAGTTCGTGCGAAATGTTCGCCACGAAGTCCCGCCTGGCCCGTCCCAGCCGCTGCAGCTCCGTGACGTCCTCCATGCCCACCGCGGCGCCGTTCGCGGCGGACCCCGCGGGCCCCTCAGTCGGCGTCGCCCAGATGCGCAAAACGCGGTCCGCCACGACCGACTGCCGCACCATTGCCCGGTGACCGGCCAGCGCGTCGGCCAGCGCCTGGTTCAGCTCGTAGTCGCGAACGAGCGCGATGAACGACTGGTCCGTCGCGGGCTCGCCGCCGTTGAACAAGTCCCATGTGTTCTGGTTGGCCCAGACGACGTGCCGGTTATCGTCCAGCAGCACGAGCGCGTCGGAGGTGGATTCGCCAAGCGCATCGAGGAACTGCCTGCCGCGCTCGATGCGGGCTTCCAGCGCCTCGCGCACCGCGAGCGCCTCCGCCCGCCCCGCGTACGCGAGCAGCGCCTGGTCACGGGAGCGGCGCAGCCGCGCGGCCAGCGCGACGATCACCCCCAGGAGCGCGAGGATCAGGAGGATCAGGAGGATGTCGAGCGGGGTCACGCCGGGCTACCCTTCGAAGCGGTAGCCAATGCCCCGGACGGTGGTGATGCGGACCGGCTGCGAGGGGTTCTCCTCAATCTTCTCGCGCAGCCAGCGCACGTGCACATCCACGGTGCGGCTGTCGCCGAAGAAGTCGTAGCCCCACACGCGCGTCAAGAGCAGGTCGCGCGAGAGCACTGCGCCCTGGTGCCGCATCAGTTCCGCAAGCAGGCTGAATTCCTTCGGACTGAGCACCAGTTCCCGGCTGCCGACATAGGCGCGCCGGCTGACAAGATTCAGCGCCAGGTCGCCCGACCGGATTTCGTCGCTGCTGCGGCGCGGGCCCGCCCGCCTCAGCAGCGCGCGCAGCCGCGCCTGCAGTTCGCCCACGCTGAACGGCTTGGTCATGTAATCGTCCGCGCCGCTCTCCAGCCCGATAATTTTGTCCAACTCGCCCGTGCGCGCGGTGAGGATCAGGATAGGCGTCTCCGACACCTGGCGGAGGCTGCGGCAGACCGTCAGCCCGTCGATTTCGGGCATCATCAGGTCCAGCACGATCAGATCCGGCTGTTCCGCGCGCGCCACTTCGAGCGCGGCCGCGCCGTCGCGCGCGGTGACGACCTCATACCCGCTCGCGCGCAGGTTCAGCGCAAGGGTGTCGAGGAGGGTGGGCTCGTCGTCGACAAGCAGGATTTTCTCAGGCATAGGTCTCCAGTGCTGACGTCCATGCGAAAGGGCCGCCGCACGTGATGATAGCGCGATGCATGCAGGGAGTCAAACAGATAACCCGCATCGCCGCAGCGCGGCTCTGAATCCGGTCTTGCTTGGCGCCGAGGGCTGCGCCGGCATCAGCGCGTGCGCGGGCGGTTTCTGCCGGGCGCATGAAGAGGTCTGCCAGACGCAATGGGCCGAGGCCCGGCTCTGGCAGACCGTGCAAGGAGCTGCGGCGAAGCGATTCTACCGCAAAATGATGGGCAGCGGACTCGGCGCCGGAAGCGTCGCGATGGGCGAGCGCGTTGGCGTGCGCGTTCGGGTGGGCGTGCGCGTCGCGGTCGGGGTGCGCGTTCGGGTAGGCGTGCGCGTTACGGTAGGCGTGCGCGTTACGGTTGGTGTGCGCGTTACGGTTGGTGTGCGAGTAACGGTTGGCGTGCGCGTCACCGTGGCCGTGCGGGTAGGCGTCCGCGTCGGGGTTACGGTCCGCGTCGGGGTTGGGGTCCGCGTTCGGGTGGGCGTCCGGGTGGGTGTCCACGTTCGCGTAGGCGTGGGCGAAGGCGTGGGCGTGCCGCAGGACAGATTGATCGTGTAGTTGCTGATCGAGCCGACGTAACCGTCGACAACAATGTAGTAGGTTTGCCCGGCAATGAAGCTGAAGGTCGCGCTCACGTCACCGAATGATAGGCAGTTGCCGCCATTGCACGCGCCGCCCGCGTCGTTGAGAACGAAGACGTCCAAGTCCTGAGTCATGTTGCTCAGCGACACGGTCGCGCTCCCGCTCGACTGTGGTTGGAATCGGTAGGTATACTCCGGGCCCGACTCATCCCAAGCAATGCAGGAGTAGCTGTCGGCTGTGTCGGATGAGCCGCCGCCGTTGTTCGACCACGCATCGCTGCTCCCGCACGACAGCTCCCAGTCTGGACGGCAAGCGCGCGCATCGATCGTAAAGGTATCGTAGATAGTCGTGCTGTTACCGACCTCGTTCATCGTCCAGATGTAGATGGTGTGCGAGCCGTTGGCGAGCGCACCCGTATCAACCGTAAAGGTCTCGGTTGTCTCGTCGAAGGCGCCATCATCCGGAGTGGCGGAGACCCAGTACGTGTCGTCCAGCAGGTATTCCACGGCAGTGATCCTGTTGATCGTCACATCTGCCTGCGTGGGCGAGTCGTAAGGGATGTCCTCGGCAGACCCACTGTAGATCAGCCTGTCGCTGTAGATTACTTCGGGCGGCCAGGGATTTAGCGTGATGGCTGGGTAGGTGTCGACCGGGTCCGGGATATAGTCTCCGTCTGTGTCACGCATACCGACTTGTTGCGCGCTGAGTTGGTCAAGCCCGCTGGAGGTGCTACCCTGACGCATCAAACAGCTTGTCTCGACGCACGTCGGGCAGTCCTGGCAGCCGCTGTTGGCCGAGCTGTCGTTGCCGTCGCACACCCCGTTGGAATTGTGATCGCAACCAGCCTCGCAGTTGCTGTTTGGAATGCCCAGGTAACCGTGTTGGCCCCCGCCCCAACAGCACGCATAGCCGGGAGAGCAGTATTCGTCCGCCGCGCCGAAGTCGTGACCAACCTCATGCGCAGTCACGCTGTCCATGTTGCCAATCGACCAACCGTCGTTGTCATACGTCATGACAATGAGGCCGGGGCTGCCATACGTGTAACCGAAGTAACCGTTCGTGAAAGTGCCGTCCGGGTCGTTGTAACTGTCCACCACGTAGATCGTGATGGCCCAATCAGCCTGATAGGTCGTCCGCAGGGAGTTGAGATAACTCCAGACCTGGTCCCAGAAGCTGCCGGGGTGCCCGAGAGCGGCAAGCGTCTCGGAAATCCATAACGCGTCGTCGTAGTAGGGCCGGTTAATCGGCTCATAACGCGTGGGGACTTGGTAGTGGAGCGTGTAGTAAAAGGTTAGATTGCCATCTACGTTCGTGGCTGCCCACCACGCGAGGCCGTCCTGAATCTCAGTGAAGACGTTGTTGAGCCGGGGTATGGACCAATTCTCGGTGCTGGGATCGAGCGCACCGTTGCTCTCAGGCAGGATGATGCTGACCGCGACCTTGCCGGCCATGAACTCGCTCGTGTCATAGTACCCAGGCGCGCCCGCCGCGGCCCAGGCCGCGGATGGGTTGCTCTCCGGGTGAGGCGCTTCGATGACGTCGCCGATCAACGGCCGGGGCGTGGGCTCATCCGGGCCGCGCGTGGGCGCGGGAACGCGCTCGGTGAAGTTCCGGTTCCAGGACCAGGCCGCCAGCCCCGCTTCCAGGCCGTACGAAGCGACCAGATCCTCGGGCGCCGCGCCGCGGTAGACGCCGGCCAACGCCCGCTCCTCAAGCAGGCGCGCCTCTGCCCCATCCGGCACGAAGGCTATCATTGCGCGCGGCGGGAACACATGAACAGCGCAGCCGCCCTCAGCGATAAGCCGGTCGATCGCTTGCTCCAGGGTGAGCGCGCCGTCGGCCGCAACGACGGCTAAGGCATTCGGCCGGCAGGCGCGCTCCGACGGGGGAGCAGAACGGCTGACCTCGCGCGGGGTGGGTGTTGCTTGCGGTGCGGGCGTCGCGCCGGCCAGCTTATCGAATGACAGGGGGAACGGCGAGGCATCCGCCCCGGGGGGCGGGGTGCGCTGCTCTGCCGAGCGTCCGGACATGGTCTCGGGAAAGGCGAAGGTAAAAGCCAGAAAGACCGCGATAATGCCAATGAGCGCGAGGGGTCGAACTGCCTTGAGGCGTGGGTGGGACATCTCTCCTCCTCAACAGCGGCGGACGGACGGATGTTGCGCGGGTAAGCTGAGACTCCGGTCGCAGGGCCATCTCCTCATCGAAGGGGACTTGAGAAGAATGGCGCAACCGCGCTCGTTATAGCACTCGCCCCATCGGTTGTCAATGGCTTCTGAGCAAATTGTAAGGAAACCTAAGATGCGCGCCGAACTAGCGCAAGACCCCTACCCTCCCGGACACGTCGCCCCGCGCACCGCGGCCAGCGGCACATCCGCCTCGCGCGCCCACGCGTCCCACTCGTCCGACGTCCGCCCGCCAAACGCCTCGCTCAGCGCTGCGGCCGTTAGCCGGTCCAGCCCGAGCCCGCACCGTATGCGCTTCTGAAAATGCGGCTCCAGCGACGCCAGCGCCACCCACCCGTCGCGCGTCCGGTACAGCCCGTACAGCGGGGACGCGCCTCCCAGCAACGTGCCGGGCGCAAGCAAGCCGTAGCACAGCGCGTGGCTGTACGGCTTCAGCGCCTCAACCAGCGACACAATGGCCTGCCCGCCGCGGCCGGTCCGCTCCCGCTCCCACAGCAGCGCGAGCGTCGCGCTCACCGCGCGCTCCGATCCTGCGTAATCGGCCAGCGGAATACGCGGAAACTCGGGCGGCTCCAGAAGGCCCGCGGTCGCCTGGTACGTCAAATCATGCCCCGCGCGGTCCTCGTCCGGCGGACCGTACCCGACAATCGCCACGTGGCACAGCCGAGGGAACCCGGCCGACAGCGCCTCCCACCCCAGCCCAAGCCGTTCAAGCGCAGCGGGCCGCGTTGCGGTCAGCAGCACGTCTGCCCACGCCAGCCGTTCCGCCAGCGCCACCTGCCCCGACTCGGTCTTGAGGTCGAGCGTCAGGACTTCCTGGCCTTCCTTCAGGTTGTCGTGCCACTCCGGGCTGACCCACGCCAGCGGATCACCGCCCGGCGGCGCGATTTTCGTCACAACCGCGCCCATCTCGACATAGCGCGCCGCAGTCAGCGGGCCGGGCAGGTTCACCGCAAGAGAAACGACGCGCACGCCGGCCATCGGAAGCAGCCCCATTGCTCACCCCCTTACGCCTTTGCCACCGAGGTCACAGGGAAGTCAGAGGGAGCCTCTGATCTCTGTGTGACCTCTGCGGCAAAACGGTCATACTCAATCCGCATCCACCGCCGAGTTCGGCACGTTCTCCCACTGCTTGACCTTCCTGTTCAAGGCCAGCCGGAACTCCAGATACAGCATCCGCTTGTCAATCTCCGCGTTCGGCACCGCCTTAGTCAACGCCTCATCCAGCGCCGCGCGCATCTGCGGGTTGAAATGGTCGAACAGTTCCGTGGGTTTCACGCGAGCCATACCACCTCCCAAAGCCGGAACTACCCCAGCTTCTCCAGCGCCGCCTCCAGCACCCGCCGCGCCACCTCGCCCTTCGCCATGATCGGCAGCGCGTCCTGCTTCCCGTCCGCGTGCAGCAGCGTGACGCGGTTGTCATCCGCGCCGAACCCACTGCCCGCCTCCGTCACGTCATTCGCCACGATCAGGTCGAGCCGCTTGGCCGCGAGCTTGCTCTGCGCGTTCGCCAGCAAGTCCTGCGTCTCCGCCGCAAAGCCCACCACCACCTTCGGCCAGCCCGAATCCGCGCGCCGCGCAGCCACCTCGGCAAGGATGTCGGGATTCCGCACGAGCCGCACGGTCAGTTCCTCCTGCCCCGGCGTCTTCTTGATCTTCTGATCCGCCGGGTTCGCGGGCCGGAAATCGGCCACCGCGGCCCCCATACGGCAGCGGGATCGCCAGCGGCGCGTGGACGAGCGTCACCGTCGCGCCCAGGTCGCGCGCGGCCTCGGCCAGCGCCACGCCCATCTTCCCCGATGACGCATTCGTTATGTAACGCACCGGGTCAATCTTCTCCTGCGTGCCCCCCGCGGTCACCAGCACCCGTCGTCCACGCAGCGGCCCGCCCGCGGCCAGCGCCGCCCGCGCCGCAGCAAGAATTTCCGCCGGCTCGGCCATGCGCCCCGCGCCCGACGCGCCCGACGCCAACCGTCCCACCCCTGGCCCCACCTGCCCCGCGCCCCGCGCTACGAGCGCGTGCATGTGGGCCTGCGTGGCAGGGTTTGCCCACATGTGCGACTCCATCGCGGGCGCCAGCACCCAGGGCACGCCCTCCTCGCGCGCGCCGAAGCGTATCGGCGTCGCAAGCAAGGTCGCGGTCAGCAGGTTGTCCGCCAGCCCCAGCGCCAGCTTCGCCAGCGTGTTCGCGCTCAGGGGCGCTACGATAACGAGGTCCGCGGCTGCCGCCATCGCCACATGGGGGATCGGCTCGCCGCCCGGTGTGGACCACATGTCCACCCTCGCCGCTCGTCCGGCCAGCGCGGCGAACGTCAGCGGCGCGACGAACTTTGCCGCGGCCTCGGTCAGGATCACGTCCACATCCGCGCCCGCCTGGACCAACTTGCTGCACAGGTCGGCCGCCTTGTACACCGCGATGCCACCGGTCACCCCCAAAATAACCTTCTTGCCGCCGAGAAGCATATCAGCCATGCGTCACGATTCCTTTGCCGATGGTCATGAGCCCGCCCCCGCGCCCCTCCGTAACCACGTCCGCCAGCCCCGCGTCGCGCGCCAGCTCCGCCCACGCCTCGCCGGAAAAGCGGTGATGCCCCTCCGCGATCCGCGCATAGTTGATCAGCGAAAAGCGGGGGAAGCCTGTCATGCCCCGCCCGTCGCAGAACTCAGCCGCGGCAGCCCGGCTCAGCGCATCGGAAGGGTTCAGCCAGCCGGCCAGCCCGCCCGGCCGCGTCACGCGCGCCAGCTCGCGCAGCCCCGCGCGTGGGTCGGGCAGCAGAAAGAGCAGATTCGTGGCAACCGCCGCGTCGAACGACGCGTCCGCGAACGGCAGGCGCAGCGCGTCCCCCGCGACGAACGGCGCGCACGCGCCAGGCGCAGACAACGACCGCGCGTGCCTCAGCATCTCGGCGGACGCGTCCACCCCAACGACAAGCGCCATCCGCTCGCCCAGCAGCCGCACGACCAGCCCCGGACCCGTCCCCACGTCGAGGACGCGCGCGCCGTTCGGCAGATCGAGAAACTTGACCAGACTCGCCAACGTGTGCCCGAAACCGCCGGCCTGCGCCTGCGACTGATACGCGACGTCCGCCGGTCCCGGTTCGCCCCATTCTTCCATGTCGGCCCTCCGCTTGTGATTCTAGCAGCAAGGCACGCGCCGCGCAATGAGCGCGCGGCCGACCACGAATCCCCCGCGAATAAACGAATTGTCCCGGGCCTCGCGTCGTCATTCGTTTGCTCGTGGGGATTCGTAGTCGGCCCACAGACGTTTATGCTATAATCCCCCTCCATGACACCCGAACTCGACTTGATCGCTTACCATGCGGCGCGCGCATCCGCCGCGCTGGCCGATATCTCGCATTGGGGCTGGCTCCGCCTCGCGGGCCGGGACCGCCTCGACCTGCTCAACCGCCTTTCCACGAATAAGGTGAAGGACCTCGCGCCGGGCGCCGGCGCGCCCACCGTTCTGACCAACGCCAACGGCCGCGTCATGGCCGCGCTGACCGTCTACGCAGGCGACGGCGAAGCACTCCTGCGAACCATGCCGGGACAAGATGCGGGCGTCACCCGCTACCTGCAAAACATGATCTTCTGGCAGGATCAGGTCGAAGTCGCGAACCCTACCGCGAAGGTTGCGCAGTTCGCCCTCTACGGCCCGGAGGCAACCGCCGCGCTTGAACGGCTCTCGGACGCCTCCCTTGCCGGCGCAGCCGAATACGGCTGGCAGGTCGCTGCGTTGGGGGGCGAGACGATCGCGCTGCACCGCGGTGGCCCGCTCGAACCCTGGGCGTGGAGCGTCGTTGCGCCGCTGAGCGCAGCGGATCGCGTCCGCGCCGCGCTGGCCGGGCTCCCGCGCCTCGACCCCGTGACCGCCGACCTGCTCCGCATCGAAGCGGGCCTGCCCCTCTGGGGCCGCGAGTTGAGCGAAGAAGTCACGCCGCTTGAAACCGGCCTGCTCCCCGCGATCAGCTTCAACAAGGGCTGCTACACCGGGCAGGAAGTCATCGCCCGGCAGACCAACTACGACAAAGTCACGCGCAATCTTGTCGGCCTGGAGCTTGCAGGCGTCGCGCCCCAGACTGGCGCGCGTGTGCTAGGTCCCGGCCGCGGCGGCTTCGTCGGCAGCGCCGCCTACTCGCCCGCGCTCGGCCTGCGCATCGCGCT
>JALOOB010000028.1 GCA_025454635.1 Anaerolineae bacterium | reverse complement strand
ATTCGCAGCGCATTCATGCTGGGCGCGGAGCGCGTCATCGCCATCGACCGGTTCCCTGAGCGGCTGCGCATGGCGCGCGAAAGCGGCGCGGAAGTGGTCAACTACGAGAATGTGGAGATCATCGAGGCGCTGCGCGAGATGACGGGCGGCCGCGGGCCGGACTCGTGCATCGAGGCAGTTGGGATGGAGGCGCACGACATGGGCTTCGAGGGCGCGGTGGACCGCGTTAAGCAGGCTGCGCGCATCGAGACGGGCCGGCCCCATGCGCTGCGCGCCGCGCTTGTGTCTGTGCGGAAGGGCGGCACGGTCTCGCTGGCGGGAGTTTTCGGGGGTCTGGTTGACAGCATCCCCATGGGCGCGTTTGTCAACAAAGGGCTGACGATGCGCAGCGGGCAGACGCACGTCCAACGGTACCTGCGGCCCTTACTGCGCCGGATCGAAGCGGGCGAGATCGACCCGTCCTTCGTCGTAACGCACCGGATGGGTCTCGATGAAGCGCCGAAGGCGTATGAGATGTTCAAGCAGAAGGAAGACGAGTGCGTCAAGTGCGTGCTCAACCCGCACGTATAGGCTTGTCAACACAATGACACAAAGAACATTGTGCCGTGACGCCATTGTGTTGGCGGTTCGTAATGGTTATGCAGGAGGAAGCGATGAGCAATCCGAGTTTGAAGCGGGCGTTGGAGTATGAGTTTGAGGCGTCGAATGAGGAAAACCGCGAGAAGGTTCACCGCCGGCGGCCGGACGTGGACGATGTGACGATCACGCCGAGCCAGGCCGAGGGCGACCGCGACACGGTGGAGCGCAACCTGGGCGAGAGCGGCGACGACAACTTTGGCCGCGAAGGCGGCGGGCAGGGCGAAGTCCAGCCGACGCCGAGCCAGGCCGAGGGCGAGCGGTAATTCCGCGCTTAGTTGACGTAAGGAGTAGAGAGATATGGCAGACCCGATCAGCAAGACGATCATTGTGAAGGCAGATGCGGCGACGGCGTACAATTTGTGGGCCAATTTCGAGAACTTCCCGAACTTCATGAAGTACATCGAGCGGGTGGAGAAGATGGGCAACGGGAAGAGCCGCTGGGAGATGAGCGGACCGCTCGGCGCGAAGGTGGAGTGGATCGCGGAGACGACACGGATGGAGCCCAACCGGCGCATCGGCTGGAACACGAAAGACAATGCGAGCACCGTCACCACGAGCGGCGAGGTGCTCTTTACCGAGCTGGACAACTTCCAGACGGAGATCACCGTAACGCTGAAATACGATCCGCCCGCGGGCGCGATCGGTGAGGCGGTCGCGAAGATCTTCTCCAACCCCGAGGCGCGGTTGGAAGAGGACCTGAAGAACTTCAAGAAGTTCGTCGAAGGCCGCCCGACAACCGGGCAGATGGCGTAAGTCGAGCGCGAATTCAGCGCAGATGACGCAGGTTATGGTGGATCGGCCTGATCCTCTCAGGATCATGGCCAGAAAGAATCCTGCAAATCCACTCCATCTGCGTCATCTGCGTTGAATTCTTCCTATATTCGCTCCACGCTGAACGTGATCGAGTACGTTCGGCTTTCCCCTGGCTCAAGCTCCACGAGGACGCCCTTGTTGCGCGCGTCGACCCGCCCTTCCATGGCTGAGCTGTTGACCGGCTCCACGCCAAGCACATAGTCGCCCTGGCCCATCTGCTTCCACTGCACCAGGTAGGGGAGCGTGTCCGCGCGGAAGCGGATCTCGGCGCGCAGGCCCGTATCGCGGTTTGTGATCGCGGCGGTCGCGTAACCGTCCGCGGCAGGCTCCACGTCCATGATGAAGACGTGCTCGCTCCAGCCTTTCGTCGGCGCAAGCAGTTGCGTCTGCGTGTCCAGGTGCTGCGCGGCGAGCGGGGTGCGCGGCGTCACCTTCTTCGCGGGCAGCGTAAGTTCGGTGGCCGGGCTGACGAGCGGGAAGCCGAGGTTGAAGTGGTACATCATCATGTGCGGCTGGCGCTGCCACCCCTCGTTGATCACCTCATCGTCCAGTTGGATCGCGTTCGAGCCCAGCTTTGTCGAGATGCGCCGCCGGAGCAGCAGGTTCTCCCCGAAGAGCCGCGCCTGGCGCACCTGCCCGGTGATCTCGAGCCGGTAGTCGTCGCCGTCCCAGTAGCAGCGGTAGCCCGTCTGCTCCGCGGGAAGGTTGCCTGCGCGGCCGTGCAGCCCGAATTCCTCGCCGTTGTCTACCGTAGGCGACGCATATTGGTCGAGGCCGCAGGTCGCAAACAGGCCGCCGCCAAACGTGCGCAGCCACCGGAGCCCCTCAGGTTCGTAGTACGACGGGTGCGCAAAGCCGCCCGCCGAATGCCAGGTGAGCGACTTCCCCTGGAAATAGCAGGGGCCGATGTCGAGGCAGCGGTCGACCAGCACGTCGAAGGTGAGTCCCGTGCCCGTCCAAACGTGGAAGGCCTTGAGCGCGGCCGAGCGGCCATCGGCATATTCGACGGCGCGAATGCCGGCGAGTTGGTTCATATGGCCGGTAAACTGGCGCAATTCGTCGCGCGTCCACTGGCGGTCGAAGAGCGTAGGCATAGATAAGCTCCTTATCCCGGCGTGCATGTTGTGAGGCTGATGCCCGCGCAAAAGCGAGTGAGCGCGGGCGACGCGGGATTATCGCGCCATTTAGCGCAATTCGCCAGATGCGCCAGCGGTTCCTCACCCAATTTCGCCACGGCTCGATGGTGTGGACTTCTGCGCGCCGATGCGCTAGAATACCTTCGCGCGACCTTTGTAACTCGTTGCCAGCCGCTTTGCGCAAAGGATGAAACCGCATGCTTCTGCCCGTCCCGGCGAGCCTCAGTTCAGCCGCCGGCTCCTCTGTTGGAGCGCCCGACGCCGCAACGGAGGAAATTGACGCGCTCCGGGAGCGCATAGCGCAGCTTGAGGCCGATAACGCCGCGCTCGCCGCGCGCTACGAGCGGCTCGACCTGATGCTCGACCTGGTGCCGGTCATGCTGGCCTATGGCGATGCAGATCTCCGGCTGGAGCACGTCAACCGCATGATGGCGGAGTGGTGGGGCTACTCGAAGCCCGACGTGATCGGCAGGCGCCTGGAAGAGGTTATGCGGCCGGGCGGATTTGACGAATCGATCGCGTTCATCCGGCGGGCGATCGACAGCCGCGAGGTCGTCACGCATGAACGAACCATCCCCGATCGCGCGGGGCGGCCCCATGTGTTCCGCCAGAGCTTCGCCGCGCATATGGACGAGGCGGGCGTCGTGCGCGGCGTGGCCGGCGTAGTCGTCGATGTCACTGACGAGCGCAGCACGCAAGAGGCGCTGCGCGAGAGTGAGCGGCAGACCGCCGTAGCCGAGGAGCGCAACCGGCTCGCGCGAGAGCTGCATGACGCGGCCACGCAAACCATCTACTCAGCCGTGTTGATCGCCGAGGCGCTGCCCCAGGTGTACGCACGCAACCCCGAGGAAGGCGCGCGCAACCTCACCAAGCTGCAACAGCTCGTGCGCGGCGGGCTGGCAGAAATGCGGACTCTCCTGTTCGAGCTCCGTCCATGGACGCTGGAGTCCGTCCAACTCGCCCGGCTGCTCGAGTACCTGCGCGCCTCCCTCACCGGCCGCACGCGCGTGGACGTGGAGTGGGACGTCGAGGTCGCAGCTGAACCCCCCGTCGAAACAAAGACCGCGGTCTATCGCATTGTTCAGGAAGCATTCAACAACATCGTCAAACATGCGCGCGCGACCAACGTGCGCGTCAGCCTGCGCTGCGACGAGACAGCGGGCTGCCTCGCCGTGACGGACGACGGTCGGGGGTTCGATCCTGCCGCAGTAACAGGCGAAAGCATGGGGTTGAGCATCATGCGCGAACGCGCGGAGGACATCGGCGGCTCGCTCGGGGTCGAGAGCGCTCCCGGCTGCGGCACGGCCGTTCAACTGACCTGGGCGATGACGGAGGCGTCCCGTGACTGACATATCCTCCGACGTTGAGAAGCCGATCCGCGTTATGCTGGTCGATGATCACGCGATGGTGCGCGACGGGCTTAAGGTGTTCCTCTCGAACTACTCCGACATTCAGGTGGTGGCCGAAGCAGAGGACGGCGCCGAAGCTGTTGCCCTGGTCGCGCGCGCGCGGCCCGACGTCGTGCTGATGGACCTCCTCATGCCCGATCTCGACGGCCCTGCCGCGACCGCCCGCATCCGGAAGGAACACCCGGACGTCCAGGTGCTCGCGCTCACGAGTTTCGTGGACGAGGATCTGATCCGGCGCACCCTGCGAGCGGGCGCGCTCGGCTATCTGCTGAAGGACGTGAAGCCGGCGCGCCTCGCTGAGGCGATACGAGCCGCGCGCCGGGGCCGGCCTACGATAGACTCCGTGGCTGCGCAGGTGCTGGCGCTGGGCTCGCAGGACGGTCCCGCGCTCGGGGAGGACCTGACCCCGCGCGAGCGCGAGGTGCTGGCTCTGCTGGTGCAGGGCAAAACCAACGACGGCATTGCGGCCGCGCTCAACATCAGCCCGGCGACCGTGCGGCTGCACGTGAGCCATATCCTCTCCAAGCTGGAAGCGCAGAACCGCACCGAGGCAGCGACGATCGCAACGCGGCATCGTCTCGTGCCGACCCCGGAGAACGAGTGAAGGTGGGCCGCAGCCTCGCCCATACCTAGACGATCGTGCTATGGCGACCTTCGCCACCTTGCTAACTTCACAATAGATGCAGCGGCCTACGACGCAGGGGCGTTCTTCCTGTACATTGCTCTTGAAAGGATGCGACCATGCGCGTTGTTCTTGCTGTCGCTAATCCAAACGTGCGCCTTGCGCTCGAACTGTACCTCGCCAACGAGCCGGGCCTGCTGCTTGTTGCCGTCGCAACCGATGCGGCCGGCACACGCGCGTTGCTGCGATCGGTCGAGCCTGATGCGCTTATTGTAAGTTGCGACCTGCCGGATTTCCCGGTTGAGCAACTGATCGAGGAGGCGCGCGCGTCGGGCGCCGGGCGCGCAGTTATCGTTCTTTGTCCCGATGAGGTCACGTGCGCGCAGGCGTTGGCAGCTGGCGCAACAGCGACGGTTTCGAGTTGGGATCAACCGCAAGCCCTCTCAGATGCCGTCCGGTCGGAGCGCGACCGGGTGCGCGCGGCGGGCCTGCCTGATACGCGAAGGTAGCCATTTCCGGCCGGAGAGAGTGCCCGGCGCCGGGAGCAATGATGAGCGGGGGGCGCTTCCCCGCGGACCAGGAGCACACTGATGACAACCGCACCTCTTGAATCCGCAGCCAAAGTGGTGAAGGCTTCGTGGCTGCCCTTGATCGTCATCGTCATCGCGCAACTGCAAATGGGCATCAACATCAACGCCCTGCCGGTGTCGCTCGGACCCATCGTGGAGGATCTGAACGCGCCCGCAACCGCGGTGTCGACCGCGCTGGTGATGTACTCATTGTTTGTCGCCGCGTTCGTCATGCTCGGCGCCAAGCTGGGCAAGCTGTTCGGCGAGCGGCTGGTATTTCAGATCAGCGCAGTGGGACACGGCGTCGCGATGCTGATTATGGCGCTGGCGCAAGACGCAAGCGCGATGAACACCGCGCAGATCGTCGCCGGCCTCGCCGCAGCGCTCCTCGTCCCGACCCTCGTCGTGCTGATCGCGGCCAACTACCACGGCAAGCAGCAGGCGCAGGCGCTCGGCATCCTGGCGAGCATCCCCGCCATCGCCAGCGGCCTTGCGTTTGTTCTGGCCGGCTGGATCGCCACTGCGCTCAACTGGCGCTACTCTTTCGGCCTTATCTTCCTCCAGTCGCTCCTCGTCCTCATTCTGAGCTTCCGGCTCGCGCCGGTCCCGCGGCAAAGGAACATCAAGATTGACTTCGTCGGCGTGATCCTGTCTGCGCTCGCTATCGCGCTGTTCTTGATTTCGTTCAACAACATCAATAAGTGGGGTCTGATCATTGCCAATCCGGAAGCGCCTTTCAACGTGCTCGGCCTGTCGCCCGTGCCGGTCCTTTTGATCATCGGCTTGGCGTTGGGACAGGCGTTCTTCGTCTGGTCGGAGAAGCGCGAGCGCGAAGGCAAGACCCCGCTGCTCGCGCTCGAAGTGCTCAACTCGCCCGAAGAGCGCAACGCGGTGATCGCGTTCCTGGTCGCGGGCGGGCTCGGCTCGGCCATCAGCTTCCTGATCCCGCTGTACATCCAGATCGTGCAGGGGCAGACGCCACTTTTCACCTCGGTCGCGATCGTGCCGTACGCGCTGGCCGTCGCTCTGGCGGCCATCTTGTCCGTTCGCCTGTATGACCGCTTCTCCCCGCGGCGCATCGGCATCGCCTCCTTTACGCTCAACGCGATCGGCTTCGTCCTCGTCGCAGCCACTGTCAGCAACGGCTGGGGTACGCTGCCCGTGATCATCGGGCTGATCATCGTGGGCCTCGGCGAGGGCGCCATGCTCACGTTGCTCTTCAACGTGCTCGTCTCCGCGTCGCCCAAGGAGTACGCAGGCGACGTCGGCGCGCTGCGCGGGGTGGTGAACAACGTTTCCTCGGCCCTGGGGGCTGCATTTGCCGGTGTGGTGGCCGTCGGCCTGCTGACCTTCATCGCGTCCTCCGCGTTGAGCAACGCGAACCTGCCGCCGCAGTTCAACCTGGACAACCTGGACCGCGTGGATTTTGTGACCAACGCGCAGCTTGAGTCGCTCCTCGCGACCACCGGCGCGACCTCGCAGCAGGTCGACGAGATCGTGCGGATCAACGAGGAGGCGCGCGTTGCAGCATTGCGCGCAGCGTTCCTGCTGCTGGCCCTGATCTGCCTGCTGGCAATCGTCCCGGCCGCGCGTTTGCCCCGCTACCGGCCCGGCGAATTGGATGCCGGCGAGATTATCGACGAAGAAGGCCGCCGCAAGCGGCGGGCCGCCAAAGCAGAGGCTTAGGGAGATACTATGACAGAGATGATCCAGGGCGCGATCGAGTACGCGCGGGAGCACGGTGACCGCTTCGTGGACGAGTTGCTGGAGATGCTGCGCATCCCCAGCGTCGGCGCGGACCCGGCCTACGCGGCCGACACGCGGCGCAACGCCGAGTGGCTGGCGAATCATCTCGCCGCGCTCGGGCTCGACAATGCCTGCGTCATGGAGACCGCAGGGCACCCGGTCGTTTACGCCGAGTGGATGGGCGCTGGTCCCGACAGGCGCACGGTGCTCGTCTACGGCCATTATGACGTGGTGCCCGCCACGATGGAGGACGGATGGGACTCCGACCCATTCGAGCCGGTCATCAAGGACGGCAAGATCTTCGGCCGCGGGACCACGGACGATAAAGGCCAGCTTTTCATCCACGTCAAGGCGCTCGAATCGTTCCTCAAGACGAGTGGCGCTGCGCCGGTCAACGTCAAGATACTGCTGGAGGGCGAGGAGGAGGTTTCGTCGCCGAACCTCGTGCCGTGGATCCAGGAGCACAAGGATCTCATCAAGGCGGACGTCTGCGTTATCAGCGACTCGTCGATGCGCGTTGTTGAGGAGCCGGCGATCACGCACAGCCTGCGCGGCATGACCTATATCGAGGTCGAGGTGCAGGGGCCGCGCGAAGACCTGCACAGCGGCTTCTGGGGCGGCGCGACGCACAATCCTGCGCTCGCGCTCGTGGAAATCCTCAAGTCGCTCTACAACGACGACGGCACCATCGCGGTCCCCGGCTTCTACGACGATGTCGTGCCGCTCACGGGCGCGGAGCGAGCCATGCTCGCCAAGATTCCGCTGACCGACGAGCAGTTTATGGCCGCGACCGGGGTGCCCGCGGTCTGGGGCGATGCGAACTACACCATCCGCGAGCGCGTCTCTGCCCGGCCCACACTCGACATCAACGGCCTGTGGAGCGGCTACAGCGGCCCCGGACCCAAGACCATCATTCCCGTGCGCGCGGGCGCCAAGATCAGCTCCCGCCTTGTCGGGAACCAGGACCCGAACAAGATTTTCGAGCTGCTCAAGAAGGCCATCGAGGATGCGACTCCGCCCACAGTGACCGTCGACGTGCGGCTGCTCACCACGGGCAAGGCCGCGCTGATTCCGTTCGATCTGCCGGAGATGCAAGCTGCCTCACGCGCGTACGAGCGGGGATGGGGTTACGCTCCGGTCTTCACGCGCGGCGGCGGCAGCATCCCCATCGTGGCCGAACTGGCTGACCTGCTCAAGATTCCGGTGGTCATGATGGGCTATGGGCTGGACACCGACGGGCTGCACTCGCCCAACGAGCACTACCGGATTTCCATGTTCAAGCAGGGGATCGAGACGGCCATCGTGTACCTGGACGAGCTGGCGGAACTCTAAACACGATGACACGATGACACGAAGTTCCACGAGGAGAACTTAAGTGGGCCGTCGTGTCTCCGTGTCTTTGTGGTGAAGGTAGCACTCGCATAAGAAGGAAGTTGCCTATGACTACCCAATTCCTGGCCGAGCTTGAAGCGCGCTTCCTGCGCTACGTCAAGATAGACACGACTGCCGACCCGACTTCGCAGACGACGCCGAGCAGCCGGATCCAGTTTGATCTGCTGAACCTGCTGGTCGACGAGCTGCGGGAAATCGGCGCGCAGGACGTGACGCTGACCCCCTACGGCGCGGTGCTGGCAAGCATCCCCGCCACGGTCGAGACGACCGCGCCGATCATCGCGCTGCTAGCCCACGTCGACACTGCGCCGCAGTTTCCCGGCAAGGATATCAAGCCCATCGTCCACCGCGGCTGGAGGGGTGAGGACATTGTCCTCCCCGACGACCCGGAGCAGGTGTTGTCGACGAAGGCGCACACCTACCTTGCCACCAAGGTGGGCGACGACATCGTGACCGCCTCCGGCAAGACGCTGCTCGGCGCGGACGACAAGGCCGGCATCGCCATCATCATGGCTGCGGCGCGGCATCTTCTCGCCCACCCGGAGATTCCGCACGGGCTGATTCGCATCGGCTTCACGCCCGACGAGGAAATCGGCCGCGGCGTGCATGCGGACCTGCCGAAGGACCTCGGCGCGGAGTTCGGCTACACGCTCGACGGCGCTGATCTGGGCGAAGTCGCGTACGAGACGTTCTCGGCCGACGCCGCAAAGGTCAATATCAAGGGCGTCTCGATTCACCCCGGCTGGGCGAAAGACAAGCTGGTCAACGCCGCGCACCTGGCTGCGAAGATCGTCGACACGCTCCCGCAAGCCACCCTGACGCCGGAGACGACATCGGGCCGGCAGGGGTTCATTCACGTGGTGACGATGGGCGGCGGCGCGGCCGAGATGAACATCGACCTGATCCTGCGGGACTTTGAACGCGAGGGGCTGGCCGCGCACGGCGAGCTGCTCAACAAGGTGTGCGCGGCGGTGCAGGCGGGCGAGCCGCGCGCTCACGTCACCTGCGCGATCACGCCGCAGTATCGCAACATGCGCTACTGGCTGGAGGACGACATGCGACCCGTCGATCTTGCGCGGCAAGCGTGCCGTGAGTGCGGCGTCGAGCCGTTCTCCGAGCCGGTGCGCGGCGGGACCGACGGCTCGCGCCTGACCGAGCTGGGCGTGCCCACACCGAACATTTTCACCGGCATGAAAGAAGTGCACGGTCCGCTGGAGTGGGTTAGCCTGCAAGACATGGCTAAGGCCACCGAGGTGTGCGTGAAGCTGGCCCAACTCTGGGCCGCGCAGTAAAGGCGTTGATGCCACAGGGGCCTCAGTGGGCTCATAGAGCTCGCTCCTGCCTCTGTGGCAATGCCCGTTCTTGTTGGAGGTGATTTTATGACCACAGGAGCCCCGGCAAAGCCCGCTCAGCGCGGATTCATGGACAAACTGCTGGACGGGGTCGAGCGGGTGGGGAACAAGGTGCCCCATCCGGTGCTGATGTTCTTCTACCTCATCCTGGGCGTCATCATCATTTCATCTATCCTCGGTTGGCTCGGCGTCAGTATCACAGAGGAAATCGCGGTGCCCGTGCCGGTCGAGACGCCTCCTAACTTCTATGAAGACCTGAGCCAGCCGAGCGTCGGCCTGCCGCCATTCGCGGACGTCACGGAGTACGAGATCCAGACGACCACGGTGGCGATCCGGCCGATCCTCAGCGTCGAGGGCATCCGGTGGATGTTCACCGCATTTGTGCCGACCTTCCAGGGCTTCGGCGCACTCGCGATCACGCTGATCGCTTTGTTGGGCGCGGGGGTGGCCGAGCAAGGTGGACTGATGGCCGCGCTCATCCGCAAGATCGTCAAGGTCGCGCCGAAGCCGCTCATCGCCTACCTGATTGTGTTCGTCGGCGCGCTGGCAAGCGTGGCCTCCGACGCCGGGTACCTGATCCTGATTCCTCTCGCAGGGGCCGCGTTCCTGGCCATCGGGCGCCATCCGATTGCGGGCCTCGCAGCCGGCTTCGCCGGCGTCGCGGCCATCTTCATGGCGAACCTCATCGTGACCCCCACGGATGCGATGCTGTTCGAGATCACGAACGAATCGCTCGGGCTGGTGGGCGCGCCCGCCATTTCCATCACGGCGGACTACTTCTTCCAGGTCGTTTCGGCCATCGTGATGACCGTCGTGGCCGGCTTCATCACCGAGCGCATGATCGAGCCACGGCTGGGCAAGTACGACCCGACGGACGCGGGCGAAGACGGGCCTGCCGCGACCGAAGAGGTCGACCCGGCGCTGGATGCGCGCGGCCTGCGCAACGCGGGGCTGGCGCTGCTTGGCGTGATTGCCATCGTCGCGCTCTGCACGTTCCCCCCCGGCGCGCCGCTGCGCGACCCGCAGACCGGCCTCATCATCGGCCAGACGCCGTTCATGGCCTCGCTGCTCTTCATCATCATGCTGTGCTTCCTGGTGCCGGGCATCGCCTACGGCCGGGCCGTCGGCAAGTTCAAGCACGCCAACGATGTGATCGGCGCCATCGTCAAGACGTTCGGCGGGCTCGGCGGGCTGATCCTGACGCTGCTGCTCATTTCGCAGTTCATCGCCTACTTCAACTACAGCCAGATTCCGAACGTGATCGCAGTGGCGCTGGCAGAGGGGTTGGGCAATGCGGGCATCGGCGCGATTCCCCTGCTAATAGGCTTCGTGTTCGTGATCGTAGTGCTCGATCTGATTATGCCCGGCTCGCTCGCGAAATGGGCCATCTTCGCGCCCATCTTCGTGCCGCTGTTTGTGCGCCTCGGGGTGCCTGCGCAAACGCTCTTCGCGGCCTACCGCGTCGGTGACTCACCCATGAACACGCTCACGCCGCTCATGGTGTACTTCCCGGTGATCGTCGCGTTCGCGCAGAGGTACGACAAGAAGTTCGGCGTGGGCAGCCTCGTCGCGCTCATGATGCCGTATGCGGTCATCATGCTCGTCGTTTGGCTGATCCTGCTGCTGCTGTGGTTCGTCGTCGGTATCCCTGTCGGGCCGGGGTATCCGGTCCGGCTTTAGACGAGGTCGGATCGCGATGACGCCGTTCGCGTTCACCATCCCGCCGCTCTTCGACTACTTCGCCGTCTTCCTGTGGGGGTTAAGCGGCGCGATCGTGGGGATGCACAAGCGGTACGACATCGCAGGCGTGTTCGTCATTGCGCTGTTGTCAGCCACGGGCGGCAGCATCCTGCGGGACGGCCTGTTCCTGAACCAGATCCCGCCCGTGCTGACCAATCCGTGGTATCTGCCGCTGATCGGGCTCGCCACCGTCGCGGTCAGTTTCTTCCGCCAACGGATCGCCGAGGCGAAACTGATCGACAACGTGATCAGCCTGATCGATGCTGTTGGGGTGCCCGCGTTCGCGGTCATCGGCATGCAGATGTCGCTCGCGGCCGGCGTGCCGCTGCCGGGAGTCGTGCTGGTTGGCATGGTGAACGGCTTCGGCGGAGGTTTCCTGCGCGACATTACTGTGGGCAATACGCCTGCCGCGCTCCGGCCGGGGCGGTTCTATGTCTCGGCCGCGTTCGTCGCATGCATCATGTTCGTCATCATGGTGATCTATCTCGGCGTAAACAAGGATGTCGCCGCCTGGATTGTCATCGCCGTGTTCTTCACCCTGCGGCTGCTGTCCGTCCGCTACGACTGGCGGACTCGGCCGGTGCTGCCGCCACCAGGCGGACTCGAATAAGCGTGATTTGCTCTGCGAGAGCGAATCGCGCCACTAGCCGAACGGCTAGTCTTTGCGCCGGGGCGGGCGAAAAGGGAAACCCCCGCCGCCCTCGCACGTCTGCTTAACTGAACCTACGCAACGTGTATGCCCGCAGACACACCGCGCGCTAGCGCCGGTCTGCGGCCCAATCTGAAAGGAGTCTCTCGGATGCGAAAGCTACTGCCCGTCACTTTTCTGCTCTTGCTGACCCTGTTCGTGGCCGCGTGCGCCCCCGGCACGCTGCCGCCACCCATCGAGCAGCCGACGCTCGCCCCCGAGCCGACGCTTGCCCTTGAGCCGACCCAGGCGCCTGACGTCAGCGTTCCCATCGTGTCGGAGCCCGTGCTCCCTGGCACCTCGTGGATCATGGCGACGCTGAACGGCAGCCTGCCGGTCACCGAAACGCCTGTCACGCTGATCCTCGCCGAGGACGGCACTGCGAGCGGCTCGGACGGCTGCAACCGCTACACGACCAACTTCGTGGAGAGCGAGAACACGCTGACGTTTGGCCCGATCGCCGGCACCATGATGGCTTGCGAGGAGCCGGCCATGTCGCAGGCGTCCGAGTATCAGCAGGCGCTCGCGAGCGTCACGAATTTTGCCAAGAGCGCGCGACAGCTCGTCCTCTTTGCCGGTGACGAGATCGTGCTGACCTTCATCGCGGACGTCCAAGCGTTGGATCGCTCCCTGTGGACCGTGACCTCGTTCAACAACGGCCGCGAAGCCGTCGTAAGCCTCCTCGAAGGCTCGGAGATCACGCTCAACTTCGAAGCGGCTGAACTAAACGGCAGCGCCGGCTGCAACAACTACTTCGGCAGCTACACCGTCGAGAGTAACGCCATCACCGTCGGCCAGCTTGGCTCCACCATGAAGTTCTGCGAGGCGCCCGAGGGCGTGATGGACCAGGAGCAGCAATACCTGGCCGCGCTCCAGAGCGCCGCAACCTTCATGATCGAGGGCAATGAGCTGTGGCTGCGCACCGCCCAGGACGCGATCGCCGTGATCGCGACGAAGGCTGAGATCGTCGACCTGCCCGAGCCGGCCCCATCCACTCCGACCGGCCGCGTGACGGGCGCTAGCGCGCTCAACATCCGCTCCGGCCCGGGCACCAACTTCCCGGTAATCGGCGTGGCTCGTGAGGGTGACGAGGGCACGATCGTCGGCAAGAGCGAGGATGGCGGCTGGTGGGCGTTCGATGCGCCGCAGGTGCCGGGTGGGGTTGCCTGGGCCTCCGCCGATTTTATCGTCGCTACGAATGCGGAAAACGTGCCTGTGATCGCGACGCCGCCGACGCCGGTGCCGCCGCCCACGCGCGTGCCGCCGACTGCCGCGCCGACTGCAGTCCCGCCAACCGCAGTGCCGCCGACTGCCGTCCCGACGGCTGGGCCCACGCCGCAGGCGCAGATCAACTTCTGGGCTGACCGGACGCAGATCAACCTGGGCGAGTGCGCGACGCTCTTCTGGGACGTGCGCAACGTTCAAGCGGTTTGGGTGTACCCGCGCGGGGCGGACTTCAACCAGTTCCCCGTGACCGGACAGGGCAGCCAGACTGTCTGCCCCACCGCGACCACGACGTATGAGCTGCGCGCCCTCCTGACCGACGGCTCCACGCAGTTCCGCCAGGTGACCATTAACGTGATCCAGCCCATCGCGACGCCGGTCCCGCCCATCATTCCGCCCGCGACCGATCCGCTGGCCGGGACGCGCTGGCAGGTCCTCAACTTCAACAATGGCCGTGAAGCGGTGGTTACGCTGCTTCCCGGCACTGATATCTCGCTCGACTTCGGGACGAGCCAGGCGAACCAGGTGTCGGGTCGCGCGGGGTGCAACACCTACTTCGCGCAGTATCAGGCCGGCGGCAACACGCTCACCGTAGGCCGGCCCGGCACGACCACGCTGGCGTGCGAGCCGGAAGTGATGACTCAGGAGCAGCAGTATCTCGCGGCGCTCCAGTCGGCAGCCACCTTCACGATCCAGGGCAATCAGCTCGAAATCAGGAGCGCGACCGGCGCGCTGGCAATCGTGGCGACACGGTAGCCGTCCGCTCGATCCCGGCGGGTTCGCAAGCCCGCCGGGCATCCTTCACGCATTGCGCGCAACCGGCCCGACGGGCCTTCAGACTCCCGTCGGGCCTTCTTTTACGGAGATGGGATGACAGCCCGCATCGCTTCCCGCCCCAGACCGCGGCCTGCCGGGCCAGGCCTCTTCGACCGCTTGCTTGACCCCATCGACCGGCTGTCAGAGACGATCTTCAGCGTGTTGATCGTGCTGACCTTCACGCTGGCGTACGGTGTGCTGCGATTGGACGCAGGGCAAACGGCAGACTACGCGAGCCGGTTGTTCGTCGCCGCGCTCGGGGCCGCGTTCGCATGGGGCATCATCGACGGGATCATGTACGCGCTGATGGGCCTGTTCGAGCGGGGCGAGAAGCATAGGCTCTTGCGCGACCTGCGCTGGGCCGCGGATGAGGAAGAGGGGATCGAGGTCATTGCCGGCGAGCTCGATCACATCCTTGAACCGATCACGCGGGAGGAGAAGCGCCGCGCGCTCTATGCGGACATGCTGGAGCATCTCCGCGACAGTCACGCGCAACCTGTGCGGCTCAACCGCGACGACTTGCTGGGCGCGGTCGGATCGGTTTTGGTGGCGGTAATTGCCGTGCTGCCTTCACTTGCGCCGCTGCTGCTGCTGCGCCACGATCCAGAGTTGGCGATTCGCGTCAGCAACGTCGTCTCTTTCGTCGTGCTGTTCATCACCGGGTATCAGTGGGGACGCTATGCCGGCGCGCATCCATTGAAAACCGGCGCATCAGTCGCCGCTATTTCGGGCGTCATGGTGCTGATTGCCATTCCGCTCGGAGGTTAGGGGGTCAAGATGCGTCGAGTGGGCCTGATCCTGTTCCTGCTGATTCTGCTACTGGCCGCCTGCGCGCCCTTGCCTCCGCTGCCGCCGGCCACGCCCGCGCCGCCGCCCACCATTCTCCCGAACCCGACGGCCGCGCCGTCGCCTGCGCCGGTGGCGGTCGAATACAATCTCGGGGAGACGACCATCACACAGAGCCGCTTCCCCGAAGACAGCCGGTTTCGCAATATGCCCGTCCGGCTGAACGGCGTGATCGCCGCGCCCGAGGAGGGGAGTGGGCCATTCCCCGTCATCCTCATCTTGCACGGCACGCACCCAGGCTGCCCGCCGGTCGGCGAGGTGGACGCATGGCCGTGCAGCCCGGACGTGGAGCAACGCAACTACCGCGGCTTCGCGTATCTCACCGAGGCGCTCGCCGCGCAAGGGCACGTTGCGCTGGCCATAAATATCAACGCCGAGTATACATTCGGGTTTGGCGAGGTCGGGCCGGGCGAGCGCCTGAACCAAATCGTCGACAAGCACCTGTCCGCGCTGGCGACCGCGTCGGCAGGCGGCGAAAACAAATTCGGCGTCGAGCTGGACGGGGTGGCGGACACCGAGCGACTCGGCCTGGTGGGGCACTCACGCGGGGCGGAGTTGTCCGTCATGCTGGCGCGTGAAGAACTCGCAGACGCGGCGAAGGGCGTGCTTCAGGTGGCCCCGTCGCCCGTGCTGATTGACCCTGCGCCCGGGCTACCCGTGCCGCTCGGCGCGGTGCAGGCGATGTGCGACGGCGACGTGCAGGACATCTCCGGCCAGGTGTTTTATGAGGCGCTGCGCCTGGCCGAGGGTCAGACCGCATGGGGCACCTCCGTCTTCCTCGAGCGGGCCAATCACAACGGGTTTAACACGATGCTCGACGGCGATCCGTTCGGGCTGCGCGGCCGGCCCGATTGCGCGACGTTGCTGACGCCGCATACGCGGTCGACTTCTTCAATGCGGTGTTTGGCGACGCGCAACAGGAAGCGCAGAGCAAGCTGGCGCTCGGCATGACCCCGTCGGAATACGCGCCGAATACGCTCTACGGCCTCCCGGCGCGCGTGGCGGCGTTCTATCCGGCGGAGCAGCGCACCGTCCTCTTCACCCCCGCGAGCGAGGCGGAGCTGACCACGAACGCGCTCGGCGGCGCGGTGACGACGCGGGGCCTCACGATGCATTTCTGCCCGGAGGGGCATTACACGCCCGTCTCAAAGCCGGGCAGCGAACCATGTAGGCGGGTCAACGTCAGCATCCCCGGCCAACCCGCGCTCGCTGTGATCAGTTGGCCTGGGC
>JALOOB010000027.1 GCA_025454635.1 Anaerolineae bacterium | reverse complement strand
CCGAGCCCGGACCCCGGCTCGTGGCGCGGTGGCTGGCGCGGGTCAAAGCCCACCCCGTTATCGCGTACTTCCAGTTGCACCATCGAGTCGATTTGGGTTAGCCGCGCCGTCACCTCGGTCGCGTCCGCATGGCGGCGCGCGTTCGTCAGCGCCTCCTGCGCCACGCGGAAGAGCACCGTCTCGAACTCGGGCGGCAGGCGCCCGGGCATGGAGTCGACGATCAGCCGCACCTGAGGCAAGGCATTACGCGCCTGATACTGGCTCACATACCACCTGAGCGCAGGCGCCAACCCCAGGTCGTCCAGCTGCGCGGGGCGCAGGTCGGCCATAATGTTGCGCAGTTCGCTGATCGCCTGGTCGTTGACGTCGCGGAGGTTGCGGAGGATCGTCGCGGCGCGGCCCGTCTCGCTTGCCGCCAGCGCAGCCTCCAGCCCGGCGAGGCCCATGCCGATGGCCGACAGTTTCTGGCCCGTGTCGTCGTGCAGCTCGCGCGCGATGCGCTTGCGTTCGTCCTCCTGCGCATGCACCAGCCGGGCGACCAGATCCTCCAACTGCGCTTCGCGGTCCTGGACGATTTCGTAAAGCCGGCTGTTGTCGATCGCAGTCGCAAACTGCTGCGCGAAGGCGGTGAGCATGCGCAGGTCGTCGGGTCCGAGCGGCTCCTCTTCCTTGACAGAAGAGAGTGCGAGGCTGCCGAAAGTTCGATCCTTGCTCTTTAGAGGCGCGCCAAATGACCGGAAGCCGCGCGCTTCGTTGAAGCTTTCCGGCCCGAGGTCGACCACGCGGCCATCGAGCCGCGCGCCCACCGGTCCGCCCACTTCGCCAGCGCGCACGCACAATTCCGTGACAGGAGGCGGAACAACAGGCATCGGCGCCTCGGGGCGCCGGTACGCGCGCAGCAGCTCATAGCCGCCGTCGGGCCGACGCAGGAAAACCACCGCGCAGCACGCCCGCGGGAAGCTATGGACCATGTGCCGCAGCGCTTCGCCGGCCATAGGCTTGACGTCGAACGTGGAAGAGAGGATGCGCGACATATCGACCAGCGAGGCCAGTTCGCCCGCAATGGCGCGTAGCTCCGTGTTGAGCGCCTCGACCTCGTTCGCCCGGCGCTGCTGCGCGTCCAATGCGTCGGCCTGCGCCTCGATGCGCGCCTTGTTGGCGCGCGCCAGCCGGATGCGGCTCTCGGCTTCGAACGCGCGAAGCGCCTTGCTCAAGTGGAAGGCAATGCCTGCCGCGGCGAGCGCGCGCACCACCTGAATCGGGAAGCCGAAGGTATCCAAAAAGAACGCTGAGTTGACGTATTGCGATGGAAAGACGATGCTGGGGCGAGGGAAGATCTGGCCGAGCGCGCCATACACGAAGAACGCAAGACCGGCCCAGAGCAGCGACCCGCCGTACTGGCTCATTCCGCGTGCGTGGAAGTCGCGACGCTCGCGCAGGAGCGCCCATGCGGCAAGCAGCGCGCCGGGAATGGCGAGCGCGTAGCGGGCGAGCACGTCCGCCGCCTGGAACAACTCTTGAGCATCCGGCCGGTACAGCCATGCGATGACGAGGACGCCGAGCAGCCATAGCCCGCCGATGATGAGCGTCTGCCACAGGCTCGCGCGCGGGCGATCCTCCGCGCCGGGGAGCAGCCGCAGACCGAAGTTGAGCAGCAGGAGGAAGGACGCCACGAGAGTGCCGAGCCGGAACGTCTCGACAAATGTGTTCGTCCCGCTATTGCCCTGCGCGCGGGCGAATATCTGGAACATCTCGAGCCACTCGTGCGCGCCATGGACCAGCCCGAACAACGCCAGCGGGACCAGGCCGCGCGCGAAGCGGAACTCGGTGTAGCGGCCGGACTCGAGCAGGACGACGAGGCCGAGCGCGAAGAAGGTCAGGCCGTAGAAGAAGTAGACGTAGACCAGATTCTCCCGGAAGAACTGCTGCACGAGTTCCATAACGTGGATTATAGCACAAAGCGCCCCGCGTAACGCGCGCCCGGATTGCGCGGCGTCCGTGGCCGTGCTATCATCCCCGCGACCAGCCATGTGTCGCTGCCAGTTTGTCGGTTCGAGCCGGAGGAATCCATGCCGCAGTTGCCCGCATCGCTCGCGCGGTCCGTCGCAGTGTCGCCGCTGCGCCGCAAGCCGGTCGCGATTGCCTTTCTTGCCATCATGGCGCTGCTGCTGGTGGCAGGCCTGGTCGGCTATGGGCTGTGGCTCTCGCAGCAGCCGTCGAGCGCGCCTTCCGTCTTTATCCGGGCCCTTCTCGCCGCGACCGGCCTCGCGCTCCCCGCGCTCGGCTTCATCTGGTGGCTCGATCGCCGCGAGCGGGAGACCGTGCCCGTCTTTTTCGGCGTCTTTCTGTTCGGTATGGTCGTGAGCATGGGGCTCGCCCTGCTCGTTGCCGGTCCTGCAGGCAATGGCCTGCTGCAATCGCTTGGCCTGACGCCGGCAGACGCGCGTTCTTTCGACCCGCTGGGCCAGTCGGCCATGCCCCTCTCGCGCATCGGGTCGGACGAGATCCTCAAGATCGCTTTCAGTCGTGGCGCGGTTCCGCTCGTCTTCGAGGAACTCTTCAAGCTCATCGCGATTCTGTTGATTATTGTCTTTCTACGCGGCGAGTTCGACTCGCTGCGCGACGGCGTGGTCTACGGAGCGCTCGTCGGCCTGGGTTTCCTTGTGGCCGAAGCTGCCTTCTTTATGACCGACAGCTTCCTGCGCACCGGCAGCCTCGCGTTCGGCCAGCAGTTGGCCGCGCGCTTCTATTTCCTCGGGCTTAACGGACACACCCTTTTCGCTGCGCTCATGGGCGCGGGCTTCGGCCTCGCCCGGCAGACTTCGTCGCGGTTCATGAAGGTTGCCGCGCCAGTAGCGTTTGCGCTGCTCGCGCTCGCCGCGCACCTTATCAATAACACCATCACGATCGGCGTGGCCGGGATGTTGAGCGTTCTGCTGGGCCTGGTCAATGTGCCCCTCGCCCAGATGCCAACGTCGGGGCTCTGGCTTTGCATGGCGACCGCCGCGCTCCTGACGCTCGGGCTGTTCTACGTCGCCCTGGCGGAGGTGCTCCGGGAGAGCGGGCGGTGGGAGCGGCAGGTCATCCGCGCGGAGTTGGCCGGAGAGGTCGGCACGGCGATCACGCGCGACGAGTACGAGCTGCTCAAGGCCGAGGGCGCGTGGGAGCTGCGCCAGGCGCCGGGCTTCGATCGACGCACCGGCCGCACCATCGTCAATGCGCAGAACGAACTCGCGCTGCGCAAGTGGCGCGTCCGGCATGAGGGCGGAGATCCCGAAGCCGACGCCATAGTCGCCGCATGGCGCGCGGATATTGCCGCGCTACGCCGCGAGACGACGGTTTAGCCCTATGGCCGAGATCCCGCACCTGACCGATGCCGAGGTCGCGGCGCGCCGCGCGGCGGGGCAGGGCAATCCGCCGCCGCCCCCGTCCGGCCGTTCATACTGGCGGATCATTCGCGAGAACGTCTTCACTTTCATCAACAATGCGATCTTCTTGCTCGGCCTCGGGCTGGTGCTCGTCGGCCGGCCGATGGACGCGCTGATCTCCGTGGGCGTCATCATGACCAACGTGGTGGTGAGCGTCGTGCAGGAGATTCGCGCCAAGCGGATGCTCGACCAGATTGCGCTGCTCACGCGGCCCTGCGCGATGGTGTTGCGCGACGGCGGCGAGCGCGAGGTCGGCCCCGAGGAGTTGGTGATCGGGGACACGGTAAAGGTCAGCCCCGGCGACCAGGTGCTTGTCGATGGCGTGGTGATCGGCGGCGCGTTCCAGGTGGACGAGTCGCAGTTGACCGGCGAGTCGGACCTGATCCGCAAGCAGGTGGGCGACGAGGTAGAGTCGGGTTCGTTCTGCGCGAGCGGCTCGGGCTACTTCACCGTGACGCGCGTGGGGCAGGACAGCGCAGCGGGCCAACTGGCCGCAGGCGCGCGCGCCTACCGCCGAATCTTCACGCCCCTCCAGCAGGAGATCAACCTGACGATTCGCGTGCTCCTGCTGATCGTGATCTACCTCGAAATCCTGCTCCTCCTCAACGGCATCATGAAGGCGTTGCCGCTGCCGCAGGGCGTGCAGCAGGCCACGGTCGTCGTCGGGCTGGTGCCCAACGGCCTCTTCGTCGCCATCGCCGTGGCCTATGCGCTCGGCGCGGTGCGGATCGCCCGGCAGGGCGCGCTGGTGCAGCAGGCAAACGCGGTCGAGTCGTTGAGCAACGTGGATGTGCTGTGCCTCGACAAGACGGGCACTTTGACGACAAACAAGCTCCAGTTCAAGGATGCCTACTGCCTCGACGGCGGGCCCGGCGAAGCCCAGGTGCGCGCAACGCTTGGCTTGATGCTGGCATCGGCCAGCGCGAGCAACAAGACGTCGGAGGCGCTGGCAGCGGCCTTTCCCGGCCGGAAGAGCGCGTTCCTGGCCGAAGTCCCCTTCTCGTCCGCGCGCAAGTGGAGCGCGGTCGCTTTCGACGGGCCCAACGCCGGGCTCTACGCGCTCGGCGCGCCGGAGATGCTGCGGCCCTATGTGGCCGAGGGCTGGGAAGGCTTGCAGGAGCGCATCGACGAATGGGCGGGGCAGGGGCTCCGGGTGCTGTTGTTCTGTTCGCATGCGGACGGGAGCCTGCTGCAGGACTGTGGCGACGATTCGCGCCTGCCCGAGGGGATGCAAGCGGCCGCCCTGATCTGCCTTGCGGATGAGTTGCGGCCGGACGCGAAGCCCACGCTGGAGAGCTTCGTAGCGGGCGGCGTCACGCCCAAAATCATCTCGGGCGACAACCCGGAGACGGTGGCTGCGCTTGCGCGGCAAGCCGGTTTTCTTGCGGCAGGCAAGCTGATCTCAGGGACCGAGTTGGCGGAAATGGGCGACGGTGCGTTTGCGCAGGCTGCGCGCGAGGGCAGCATCTTCGGCCGCATTACGCCACAGCAGAAGGAGCGCCTCGTCGACGCGCTGCGCGGGCAGGGGCGGTACGTGGCCATGATGGGCGATGGGGTCAACGACGTGCTGTCGCTGAAGAAGGCGAACCTCGGCATCGCCATGCAGTCCGGGACGCAAGCCACCCGCTCTGTGGCGGACATCGTCCTGCTCAACGACTCCTTCGCCGCGCTCGCGCCTGCGGTTGCCGAAGGTCAGCGCATTGTCAACGGCATGCAGGACATTCTCAAGCTCTTCCTCGCCCGCATCGCCACGATGACGCTGATCATCATGTCGTCGCTGATCATTGGCGTCTTCCCCATCAACGTGCGGCATGGCTCGCTCACCACTCTGCTCACCGTCGGGGTCCCGGCCGTGCTGCTGGCGATGTGGGCGCGGCCTGGCCGCTCCGACCGGCACACCACGCTTGGCCGCCGCCTGGCGCACTTCGTGCTGCCGTCCTCTCTGCTGGCGAGCTTGCTCGGGTTGATCGTCTTCTACGGGACGCTGTTCCTGCGCGTGCCCACCATCGGCCCGGTCCAGTTGATTATCGATCCGCTGGCTTACGGCGATGCCGTCGCGGTTGGTCAGACCTCCCTGTCCGCGTTTATCATCCTGACCGGCCTGCTGTTGGTGGTTTTCGTCGAGCCTCCCACCCCGTGGTGGACCGGAGGCGATGTCTTGAGCGGTGATAAGCGTCCCGCGGCGCTGGCCGCGGCGCTCGGCGTTGCCCTCGTCGCGGCGCTGGCACTGCCAATCTTCCGGTCCTTCTTCGAGCTGGCCGTGCTTGATCCCATCGACATCGCCCTCGTCCTGATCGCTACGGTGATCTGGTTGGTCATTACCCGGCTCGCATGGCGCGGGAAGTGGCTGGAGCGATTCTTTGCCGTTCGTTAGCGGTCCGGCCCACGTCATTTGTCTCGGCGCCCGTTCTTGTCATTTCGCCGTTTCTTTTTGCGCGGCTGCCTCTAGCTCGAAGTGCGCGACAACGGGACCGGATCAAATCCAGCCCTGGACTACAAGCGAGCGCCTGGGGCTTTAGGTGCTTTCGGCGCTCATTGCAGGAGCCCTGCCAGCGCTCGCGCAATAAGCGCCAGCTTCGCGGGGTCGACGATCTCCGGCGCGTCAGCGCGCGTGTGGATGTACTCCTCTGCGAGCGTTGCGGCCTCGGCAGAAGTGACGGCGATGGCAGGGCGCCCGGCCATCACGAACATGGTGTGATCCCCCTGGTACCACTGCGGTCCTTCTTGCAGCCCGCCCTGACCGAGCCGCTCACGGGCCCGCGCGGCGAAGTCCTCCGGGCACTCGTATAGCGAAAATTGCGTGGCGCCGTCTCGGTAACCTGCGCCGTCGATGTTCACGACGAAGTCGATCGTCGACAGGTCCTGGTTCTGCTCCAGATACAGCCGCTCCCCCGGCGCAGCGTAGTAGTCCTCGCCGTTGAACGCGACCAACTCGATGGCAGGAGCCCCGTCGTACTCCGCCATCAGCTCGGCCAGCAGCAGCAGCACGACCGTTCCGGCGGCATTGTCAACCGCGCCGGGCGTCCCGCGCTTCGCATCCAGATGCGCGGTGACGAGGACGCGCTGCGCGCCGGCGCCGCGCTGCGCAACCACGTTCGCCCCCTCGGCCAGCGCTCGCGTCGCCCGAATCTCCAGATCGACCTCGCGGCCTGCGTACACGGCGAGCTTCTGCCCTTCCTCCTCGGTCATGTAGCACGAAGGGATGTCGAAGTCGCCATCCTCGATCAGCGGGAAGGGGTAGAGCGCGCCTGCCGTGCCCGGGTTGCGCCTGGTCGCGGCAATAATTGCCGCCGGCTGCCCCTTCTCGAGCGCGGCGATAATCCGCCGGTGCTCTTCGGGATTCCACCACGGGAAATTCTTCGGCGCAAGCTGCTCCTTGCCCAGCTCCCCGCGCAGCAGGACGATCTTCCCGGTCAGGTCCGCCGCCTCGAGTTCTTCCACCGTGTTCGCCGCGACCAGAACAGCGTTCGCGATGAGCGCGCCGGGTGTGTAGGGACTTGGGAATGCTTCGAACGTCGTCGTGCCCGCGCGCAAGTCGACGCCCGACTCGCTCCAGTCCATGCACTGAAAGGCGGGCGTCTCCACGCGCCACCCGCTCGCAGCAAACTGCTCCGCGAGGTACGCGGAAGCTGCCCGGTTGCCTTCAGAACCGACGGCTCGCGTCGGAATCGTCACACAAAGATATTCGAGGCGCCGGGCCGCTGTGGCGGTAAGGTCGGGGTTTTCCATACAATGCGCTCCTTTCTTCGACGCGCGGTGCGTAACCAGAATACGCCCTGCGCGCCGGTTTGTCGCGCAAGCGGCCCCACAATCTCACTCAGTGCGCCGCGGCCGGTACTGGATCGCCTCTGCCAGGTGCGAGGGCTGGATGTGTTCGCAGCCGGCAAGGTCAGCGATCGTGCGCGCGAGCTTGAGGATGCGGTGGTAGGCCCGCGCGCTGAGGTTCATCTGGCGCATCGCAGCGGCGAGCAACTGCCGGCCGGTCTCGTCCACCCCGCAGAACTCGCGCACCTCCGTCGGTCCCATGTCGGCATTGCAGGTTAGCCCTGCGGCCTGCCTGCCGTTCGATCTGCCCCGTTCCGCAAAGCGAGCCGCCTGCCGCGCCCGCGCGGCCTCCACCCGCTCGCGAATCATCGCAGAGGGCTCCCCGCGGCGGTCATCGGACAGCTTTTGGAACGGCACGCGCGGCGTCTCCACGTGGATGTCGATGCGATCGAGCAGGGGGCCGGACAGCCGCTTCTGGTACTTGCTCACCGTGCCGGCGCTGCACGCGCACGCGCGCTCTGGATCGCCGTAGTAACCACACGGACACGGGTTCTGCGCGCCGATCAGCATGAAGTTCGCCGGGAAGGAGAGGCTGCCCTGCGCCCGGCTGATTGTTACGACCTTATCTTCCAGCGGTTGCCGAAGCACCTCCAGCGTGTGGCTGCCGAACTCCGGCATCTCGTCGAGAAAGAGCACTCCGCGGTGCGCCAGGCTGATCTCTCCCGGCCGCGGCCACTGTCCGCCGCCGACCAGACCCGCGTGCGAGATAGTGTGGTGCGGGGCGCGGAAGGGCCGGTTGCGGATGATGGGCGAATCGCCCGCGCCATTAGAGCGCAGCATATCCGCAACCGAGTAGATGCGGGTGACATCGAGCGCCTCGGCAAGCGTGAGTCGCGGCAGGATCGACGGGACCGATCGCGCCAACAGCGTCTTCCCTGCACCCGGCGGCCCAGCGAGCAGACAATTGTGCCCCCCGGCAGCCGCCACTTCAAGGGCGCGCTTTACGTGCTCCTGCCCCTTGATGTCCTGAAAGTCGCAGGCATACATGGGCGCGTCACCTGCAAGGTCGATAGTGGCGCGATACGGTTCGATAGGGTGCAGGCTGCGGAGGTGGGCGGCAAGCCGGCCCAGCGTGTCCACCGGATAGACGTCAATTCCTTCAACCAGCGCCGCCTCCGCTGCGTCTGCCTGCGGGACAAAGAGCGACGCGTACCCGAGTTCCTTCGCCACGTGCGCCATCGGCAGCACGCCGTTGACGTGGCGCAGCGAGCCGTCGAGCGACAACTCGCCGAGGAAGAGCATTTCCCCGAGGTCGGGCGGCAGCTGCGCCGCGAGGATCAGCAGGGCGATGGCGATGGGAAGGTCATAGGCCGGCCCTTCCTTCCGCAAGTCTGCGGGCGCAAGGTTCACTGTGATGCGGCCGCGCGGGTAGGAGAGGCCGGAGTTGATGATGGCCGCGCGCACACGCTCGGTTGATTCCTTGACGGCTGCATCGGGCAGGCCGACGACGATCACGCCGGGCAGCGCTTTAGGGTTGATGTGGGCCTCGACCTCGACGATCGCGCCATCGAGGCCGATGAGGGCGCAACTGTGGACTTTGGCGAGCACGGCAGGAGCTCCTGGCAGGGATGGGGAGTCGAAGTGCGCTCCGATGGCTGAAGGCAATGGGTTGACGACGCAGTGTCCCGTGGTGAGGCGGAAATCGTGGAGCGGCGGCCGCAGGAGTGGAGCAGAGAGCGCGGCCGGATTTCCGAGGACATTTGCGCAGCCGGACTAATGATAGCGCGGGCGGCGCTAAGGCGCAACTCGCTCACCCTTCCAGGGCGCAGACAACGCGAGTCCTGCGCCCTTACGTCGCGGTTGCAAGGGCGGCTGCGGCCGTCGCCGCGCGCGTTGGACCCCGTCATGGCGTTGCGATTGCGCCATGCTAAAATGGGCCATGGCCACCCACCCTATGTCCTACCATGAACTGCGCGCCGCGATCGCGCGTCCTGAACCCCCCGAACCCGTCGCGTGCCCGGTCTGCCGGCTCGCGCGACGCGCTCTGCTGTTGTGGATTGAGGACCTCGTCTACTCCTTCGGCGTCGACCCGCAGGTGCGCCGCGAGGTGCGCGTTGCGCGCGGCCTTTGCAGCCGGCACGCCCATCTGCTGACCGAGATACGCGGCATGGCGCTAGGCGTCAGCCTGATACACCTAGACGTGATCGACACGGTTTGCGAGGACCTCGAAAACAGGACCGCCGCGCCTCCAGGGTCGGCCGCCTCCGCAGACCTGGCCGACGGCCTCATGGCAAGGCTGCGGCGCGGCGCGGCGGTAGCCCGGCTAAGGGAAGGCATCCGCTCGGCCGTGGCCCCCGCGCGGAGTTGCCTTGCGTGCGAGCATCAGCGCGAGGTCGAGGAGTTGTATCTGACGACGCTCCTGCGCCACATTGGGGATGCGGAACTGGCCGCTGCCTTCGCCGCTTCGCCGGGGTTGTGCCTGCCCCACTTCAACCAGGCCGCCGCGCTTGCGTCGGATGCCCCGACTCTGCGCTTGCTCATCGACGCCGAGCGCCATTGCCTGCTCCGGCTGCGAGACGAGTTAGCTGAATTTGCGCGCAAGAACGATCATCGCAACCTTGGAGAACGCGTCGGCCCGGAAGCCGATGCGTGGATTCGCTCCATCGACCATGTAACCGCCATGGGCAGCCTTCGTTAAATCAAAACGGCGCTCGGCCATCTGCCAGAGCGCCGTGCGGTTCCCCGCAACTCAGCCCGCGTACTTTGGCTCGGGCAGCCCTTGGATATCCGTATGGATTATCCAGAGGTCGCCACAGCCCGGCGCAGCCGCGCGTTCCGCGTCCGACAACCAGCCCCACGCAGTGGTCACGTATAAGTCCTTCAGGTCTGGTCCGCCGAAGCAGCACGCCACGGGATTCGGCACGGGCATTTTGACGACGCGCTCCACCTTGCCGTCGGGGTCGTACCGCGTGATCCGCCAACCGCCCCATTGCGGACTCCAGACGCAGCCCTCGGCGTCCACGGTCAGGCCGTCGGGCAGGCCGTCCGCCTCGGGGATCTTCGCAAAGGAGCGGCGGTTCGCGAGCTCGCCCGTGGCCGGATCAAAGTCGAAGGCGACGATTTCGTACGCGAACTGCGCGGTGACGTACATGGTCTTGTTGTCCGGGCTCCAGCCCAGGCCGTTCGAGCAGGCCAGTCCGCCCGCCATTGCCTGGAGCGAGCAGTCCGGGTTGAGCCGGTAGAGCGAGCCCTTCGGCTGCGACTGATCCTCGGACTGAGTGGAGCCGGCCCAGAAACGGCCCTGCCGGTCGGCCGAACCGTCGTTAAAGCGGACCGGTCGGTTCTCGGCTTCAGGGTCAGCGATGAACTGCGCCACGCCGGTCTTCTCGTCCCAGAAGTGGAGGCCGGTGCGAGTGGCGAAAATGAAGCCGCCGCCCGCCCGCCGCGCCTGCCCGGTGACGTGGACGCCGGGGCTCCACTGTCGGAATTCGCGCGTCGCGGGATTGAGCCGGAACACCCCGGGGTCGCCCCAGATGTTGAGCCAGTACAGGGCTTGCTCGTCCGCGTCCCAGCGCGGGCTTTCGCCGATTTCGTTTTCCGCAATATGGAGGCGTTCGATCTCGAACATTGTCGAAGGGTGCCTTTCTGCTTACATCGTCGCCAGTATTTGCCGCTGGCGACACTGTTGCTAACGGCGACGCGTGCGTTCGCCCGAGCCGGTCTGCGCCGCGACCAGCGCGCGCCGCGCCCGATCGCGCTTGATGTCGAGCACTGCCATCGCCGCGTGAGCGTCGGTGACGAGGCAGCTGAAGTACTTGCCGAGCAGGCCCGCGTGGATGGCGCGGGCCTTGGCGGTGCTCCCGGACACTGCGATCACCTTGGGGATCCGCCGGATGGAGTCTGCGTCAAGACAGATCGCGCGCCGGTTCGCGGGAATGTCCAACAGTTCGCCGTTTTCATCGAACTGGTGCGCCACGATGTCGCCCACCACGCCCAGGCTGATCAATTCGCTCATCTCGCGCCGCGTCAGGTAGCCGGCGCGCATGATACTTGAATGCTCAGGCTCCGGGGTGCCGACGCCGATAATCGCAACTTCTGCCTGGGCCGCAATCGTCAATGTCTCTTCGATGGTGCGTTCGCGGCGCAGCGAGCGCGCCACCTGCTCGTCCTCGACCAGGAGCGGCGCGGAAAGGAAGCGGAACGAGGCGCCGAGTTTCTGCGCGAGCCAGCGGCCCAGTTCCGCGCCATCCACCATCGGATCGCCGTGCCCCACCGCACCAATCAGCTGCACGACCATCGAGTCGGGCACGAGCGTGCTCGGCATGGCCGACACGACCGCATGCACGCCGGTGCCCCAGCTCAGGCCGATGGTGATGCCGGGATGGAGCGAGGCTTGGAGCGACCGCGCGCCCAATTCCCCTAGCCGGCGCAGCAACAGCCCATAGTCGTCAGGCGGCTCGGCCAGCACGTGCGCCTCGGCCAGTTCGAACTCGCCGCACAACCTCTGTTCCAGCTCACCGTCCGTCCGTAGCGGGTATCGCACCCGCACTTCCACCAATCCCAGTGCGCGCGCCTGATCCAACAGGCGCGAGACCATGGAGCGCGACTTATTGATGCGTTGAGCAATGGCCGCCTGATCTAAGCCCTCTTCATAGTACCAGATGGCTACTTGCGCCAGCAGATCAACTCGTTCTTCTTCCATGGTCACCTCCGGGCCGGACAATAACTCTATTCACGGATTTGCGCAAAATTATTCAATTCGCCAATTGCGCTTCCCATGTCCGAAGAAGGTGCGCGATATCCTCGAACAGGAAGTCTGGACCGTAGGCCTCTGCCTCCTCGCGTCCGGTCGAGCCCGAGAGCACGAGGATCGTGGAGCAGCCCGCCCGCACACCCCCATGCATGTCGGTGTCGATGCGGTCGCCCAGCGTCGCGGTCGTTTCGGGCGTCGCGCCCATTTTCGCCATTGCCAACTCGAACATGGTTGGCTCCGGCTTGCCGATCGCCACGGGCTGCTGCTCCGCGCCGACCGCAATGGCGGCGACAATCGCGCCCGTCCCCGGCACGAGCCCTTCTTCTGTCGGCCGCGTGGGATCGAGGTTAGTCACGACGAAAAAGGCGCCGCGTCGGATCAGCAGGACCGCGCGTTTGATCTTCTCAAAGTTCACGCCCCAATCGATGCTCGCGGCCACGATCTCCGCGTTCTCGTCCACGAGGACGAACCCGACGTCGATCATTGCCTGCCGCAGCGAGTCCTCGCCGAACACGTGCACGCGGGTGCCGGGCGGGTACTTGCGCGTGAGCCACTCGGCGGTGGCGGTGCCGGATGTGATGATCTCCCCCGGCGCCACCTGCGCGCCCATCTTGGCCAGCTTGGCGGAATACTGCGCCGGCGTCAGGCCCGAGTTGTTCGTCGCCAGCATGAAGCCGATCCCCTTGCCGCGCAGGAACTCGATAAACTCGGGCAGGCACGCCATTGGTTGGCTGCCCACGTAGAGCACGCCGTCCATGTCAATGACGAGGTTCTTGATGTCCTTAAGTGATTTCTTCAACGTTTTGACCTTCCGCATCTTGTGGCGCAAGTCGCCTGACTTGCGCCCGCATACTCGCAAGTCAGGCGACTTGCGCTACATACTGAGTTTCTCCAGCCGATGCCACGGCTCGCGCATCGCTTCCAGCAGACAGCGGTACTCGGCGTAGCGCGCCAGATACTTCGGCGTCGCGTCCCCGTCCGGCTCGTGCCGGCGCACGATCTGCACGGCCCGCCTTACCGCGTCAGCATAGTCTGTGTACACCCCCGCCCCGATGCCCGCGGCCATCGCGACGCCGAGGGCTGCGATTTCTGACGCGGCCGGAACTTCGACTGGCAACTCCAGCGCGTCCGAAAACATCTGCGACCAGACTTCGCTGCGCGCGCCGCCCCCGGTCAGGCGCGCGACGCTCATCTTCAGCCCCGCGCGGCGCAGGCGGTTGACGTGATCGAGGTGGCCATAGACCACGCCCTCGTACAAGGCCCGCAGCACATGGGCCTTCGTGTGCCACGCGCCGAGCCCGTAGAACCCGGCGCGCGCGTTTGCTTGCGCGTTGGAGCCGAACAGGAACGGATGGAAGATGACGTCCGTGCTGCCCGGTGGGAGGCCGCCGACCATCTCGTTGCACACTTCGTACACAGAGATGCCCCGCTGTTGAGCGATCATCTTCTCTTCATAGCAGAAGTTGTTCACGAACCATTCGAGATTCGTGGCCGAGGTTGCGCTTGGCTCCGTTACCAGCCACCTGCCGGTTGCCGCAAACAGCGTGCACATGACCAGGTTGGGGTCGGCGAAGGGAGTCCGGCTGACCACCTCGTTGATGCTCCACGTGCCGGCAATAACGCATAGCGTCTCCTCGTCGATCACGCCTGCGCCCACGGCCGACGCGTCGATGTCGAACATGCCGCCCACGACCGGGGTCCCCTCGAGCAATCCGGTTAGCGCAGCCGCCTCACTCGTCACGCGGCCGGCAACCTGGTGACTCTCCACCGGCTGGGGAAGGGCGGGCAGAATGTCCGCAATGCCGTAAAGGTCGAGCATTTCCGGCGAAAACCGGCGATTCAGGCTATCGTACAGGCTTGTGCCGCTGATATCTGAGTAGTCCGTCGTGGCGACGCCGGTGAGCCGGTACTTGACGTAATCCTTGCAGGGGAGCGCCCATCCGATCTCGCGATACGTTTCGGGCCGGTTGCGCTTGAACCAGGCGAGCAACGCGGCGGGTTGAGCGGCCCAGATATTGGTCATGATCGCCGGAAAGACGAGCTCCTGCACTGAAGGCGCGCCACCACCCGGAGACAAGCGCCACTCCTCGATGATGCCCGTTGCCCGGCAATCCATGGAGGTGATGCCGTGGCCGAGGGATTGACCGTCCCGGTCTACCAGGTACATGCCGTTGCCGTGCGCAGAGTTTCCCACGGCCACGATGTCACGCGGGTCGATGCCCGCCTTGTCGATCGCCTCGCGGATGGCCTGCGCGGTCGTGCGCCAGACCACTTCGCTGTCGCGTTCAACCCATGCCGGCTTCGGGTAGCTCAGTTCGACCTTGTGTCCCTGCGACGCCACCTCGCGGCCGTTCAGGTCAAAAATCGCGGCCTTGGACACCGTGAGCCCGTTGTCGACACCCATCAAGTATTGTGCCATAGGTGATTCTCCCCTGGCTTGAGTCTGCCCAACCCAGATCGGACAATATCAATCTGAGCTTGAAAGTCGATCCCGTTTGCGACCTGATCCTACTCGCGAATCGCGCCGTACGTCATGCCGCGTACGATATACTTCTGCATGTAGAACGACAGCAGCACGATGGGCACCACCACCATCAGCCCCAACGCGCACACGGCGGCCCAGTTCGGCTCGAACACGCCGATCGTCATGCCGGGGACGGCCTTCGGGAACGGCAGGATATAGCGGCCGGTGAGCAGGGTCGCGAACAGAAACTCGTTCCACGTGAAGATCACGACGAACAGGGAGACGGCCACGAGCCCCGGCGCGGCTAGCGGCAGGATGTGGTCGCGCGCGATGCGCAACCACGGCGCACCGTCGATCTGCGCGGCCTCCTCGATCCCATAGGGGATTTCTTCGATGAACCCCTTCATGATCCATACGACAAATGGGATGCTTGCCATGCTGTTAACCAGGATCAACACCAGGTACGTATCGAAGATCTCGAGTCGGGTGGCGAGCAGCCAGAACGCGACCGCCGGCGCGATGGGGGGCATGAAGCGGAACGACAACACGGTGAAGGACAGGTTTTCGCCGCCGGTTTTGTACCGCGCAACTGCGTATGCCATCGGCAGGCCGAACACGAGCGAGACGATTAGCGTGCCCGTGGCGATGATCGCGCTGTCCTTGATGCCGCGCGCGCCGCCGTGGGTCCACGCCTCGATAAATCCGCTGAAGTCGATCTCCTGCGGGAAAAAGGTCGGTGGGTAAGACCGGATCTCCGCGTGCGACTTGAACGCCGTAATGAGCATGAAGTACAGCGGCAGGATCGTCCACAGAACGCCGATCGTCACGATAATGTATGCCCACGCTTTATTTTTCTTCTGGTCCATCGGGGCCTCCTAGGCGGTGGGCATCAGCCCGATTTCTGCGCTTCTTGCACGCGTGAGAGCTGGCTGAGCAGCAGCTTGCCCGCAACGATGATGATGATCAGCTGCAGGATGCTCAGGGCGGCCGCCAGCCCCAGGTCGAAGTACTTGAAGCCGATTGTGTAGGTGAAGAAAGCAATGCTCTCTGTCGCGTCGCCCGGCCCGCCTCGGGTCACAATGAAGACGAGGTCGAAGAGCTTGAACGCGTCGATGAAGCGGAGGAAGACCGCCAGGAAGATAAATGGCTTCATCAACGGCAGTGTGTGGTCCCGGAAGGCGCGCCAGCCCGTGGCGCCGTCCATGTAGGCCGCTTCATAGATCTCGCGCGATAGGCTTTGCAGCCCGGCCAGCAACAGGATCGTCATGAACGGCGTCCACTGCCAAACGTCTGCCACGACCAGCGCGGGCAGGGCCCATTCGGAGGTCGCCCACTCCGGGGCCTTGATACCGATCAGCGAGAGCGTGTAGTTCAGTGGTCCGATGGTGGGATGGTAGATCAGTTTCCATAAGGTTGCCACCACCGCAGGCGTCATCATGAAGGGCACGAGGAAGAGGGTCGTCACGGCGCGGCGCACACGTGGTGAGACGGCTTGCAGGGCCAGGGCCATCACAAACCCCAGCACGAGTTGGATGGCGACCCCGCCGATGGCGAACCACGCTGTGACTCGCAGCCCATGCCAGAAGCGCGGGCTTGTGATCGCGCGGATGAAGTTGTTCAGGCC
>JALOOB010000537.1 GCA_025454635.1 Anaerolineae bacterium | reverse complement strand
AAGACGGCTCGAGAATCTGTACGCCCGGCTGGACCGGCGCCTGGCCGGCAGCCTTAGCCTCCTTGTGCGGACCGGCCTAGCCTTTGGCCGGAATGGCGGTCCCCTCGCCGCGCGGTCCATCGCTTACTACGCCGTGTTCGCCGTCTTCCCCGCGCTACTTGCGCTCCTTGCCGTCGCCAGCGCGGTGCTTGGGTCGGAAGAGGCCCAGGCGTCGGTTATGGCCCTGGTCGCGGAGTACGCGCCCATGGCAAGCGAGGTCGTGGCGGCCAACATCGAGCAACTTCTCGCCATGAGCGGCACTGTGGGCCTGATTGGCCTGGTAGGCCTGATCTGGTCGGCTTCGGGGGTCGCGAGCGCGCTCTTCCAGGCGGTGAACCGGGCCTGGGGCCTCCAGGGTGGCCGCCTGGTCCTGTCGGCGCGGCTCTATAGCCTTGCCATGATTCTCGCGGTCGGCGCCTTCCTGCTGCTGGCCATCGCCATCGGCCCCATCGTGAGCCTCGCGCAAGCCTCGCAACTGCCGGCGTTCGCTAGACAGCCCGCTGCCCAATCCGCCACTGACCATGTGGTAAGTTGGCTGTCGGCGATGGCGCCGGCGATTCTGGCAGTTTGCGCGTTCATCCTGCTATACCGGACCATGCCGCGCACGCGGGTGGGGTGCGCGACGTCTGGCTGGGAGGACTGATCGCCGGACTGACCTGGCACGCGGGCAAGGAGATCTTCACCTGGTACGTGAGCAATCCTGTTGGGCGCTGAGTTCACGGCCGAGCACCGCCGCTGGCGCCGGGCCGGCCGTCCGGTGGAGGCGCGGCCACTGAGCGAGTGGATGGCCGGCTGGTCGCGCGCAAGCCGGCTCGATACAGGGGCACGATGTTGCGCCGACCAAGCCGGCCTTCAAACGCAAAAACCGCCCATTTAGAGCGGCTATCGCGAGAGTTATGTTTACCTTAGTGCCGACGGGGGGATTTGAACCCCCACGAGCTTAGCTCAGCAGATCCTAAGTCTGCAGCGTCTGCCATTCCGCCACGTCGGCGTGTGAGGGCTGCGCCCTCACTTAGCAGTTGCGCCATGCGCAACTGCCACGCGAGCGAAGCATGGCTTCGCTCGCACCCTTGCCGGATCATACCCCCGATTCTGTCGGCCCGTAGGCCTGCCGCCATCTATCTCGCGCGTCTCCGGCGCATGGCCGAAGTCGACACGGCGGAACCTGGCCTGGCGGGTGTTACCCGCCGTCACCGGCCCCGCTGCGATGAGACCGCGCCAACTGCGTTGGCGTTGGCCGAGCTTCGCTCGGCGCGCCAGCTTACGTTAGCTCGGCCCACTCACCTTGCTCCCAGCCGCACGCTCGCCTGGCCGGCCGCATTGCTGCGGACCGCCGGTGGGCTCTTACCCCACCGTTTCAGCCCTCACGGTTCACTCCACCGAGGTGGGATGAACTTGCGCGGGTATGCTTTCTGTTGCGGTTGTAGTGCCGCTGCCGTCTCCGGCAACGTCCCCCACTTGCTGTTTCGTGGGGCGGCTTGCCTCAGGCCTTGCGGCCCAAGGTGGGAGTCGGGAAGTTCCTCCCAAAGGTCGCGTCCAAGGGACGCGCCTTCAGGCGACGGCTCACCGGCAAGTAATTGTATTGTATCCGTGAAGAAGGGGGGTGTCAAAAAGGGGCGCCAAAACTACCCTAACTCGGCGATTTCCTGCAGCGCATCGAGGTCGACCAGGACAACTTTGCCGCGCCGCGTGAAGATCAGCTCCTCGCGGCGGAACTTGCTCATGACCCGGATCGCGGTCTCGACCGTCGTGCCAGTCATGTCGGCCACGTCCTGCCGCGTCAGCGGCAATTCGATCACGCGGCCCTCAGGCGAATCCGCGCCGGCCGTCTGCCCCAGCTTGAGCAGTGTGCGCGCGATGCGCTGCTCGACGCGCTCCACGGCCAGGCTGCGGATTTGTTCCGCCGAGCTCCGCAGCCGCAGACCCATATCGTTTATGACGGTAAGCGCAAAGACGGGATAACGGGAGACGAGGGTCAGACAGTCGTTGCGGCCAATCACGAGCAGAGTGCAGTCTTCGATGGCTTGCGCCGTGCCGGGGTAGCCGCCGCCGTCGAAAACCGCGACGCTGCCAAGAAGCTGGCCGGGCCCGGTCATGCGGAGCACAACATCTTTGCCGTCCGTGGAGTGGCGGAGGACCTTGACTTTGCCGGTCTTGACGACGTAGAGGGCTTCCGGGGCCTCGCCCTCGAGGAAGATATAGTCGTCCCGTTGGTACTCGCTGAAGAAATCGCCGACCTTTTCCCAGTCACGGTCAGAAAGCCCGGCAAAAACGGGCAGGGCAGCGAGAATCTCGCGCCGGTCCATCTACAACTCCGGAACAAATAAGCGCAATATGATGCAGGTCATAAACAGAGAGATTATATCATGCGGGGATTGCGGGGCGCAATTATGAGGGTGACTTATGAATTGTTGCGCAAAGCGGAGCGCAATGGAACGCAGATGACGCAGATAGGGTGGATTGAGCAGGATGCGGTGAAGTAATCCCGATCATCCACTCCATCTGCGTCGTCTGCATCGAACTCGCTACGGTTCGATGGCGTACGCGCGGCCCTGCGCAACCACGGTCACCCGGTCGCCCAGGGCGAGATACGGCCCGATCTCAGGATGCTCGGTGAGCAGCCTGAAGTACCGCTCGCTGCCGAACTTGACCGCCTCGGCCTTCATCTTCTTCGCATCGAACGCCGTGTCGACCCACGCGCCTCCTTCAAGGTAGAACGTCTTGCCGCCGATCTGCTTGATGGTCTCGCCGGCTGCGCTCTCGGTGACGGTTTCCGCCTGTTGCAGCGCGGCTTCGTTCTGCGCCTTCTGCACCGCAGCGGGACCTGAGCGCCCCGCATCCTGCGCTGCGGGCGCAGCCGTGGGCGCAGCGCCAGCAGAACCGCCGCCACCCCGGCCAAAGCCGCCCATCGGCGGTAGCGGCTGCGCGAATTCGAGGCCGGGCTCCTCGACCAGGAACGAGGTGTACGGCGTGGCGATGCCGAACTTTGTGCTGAGGTCGATCACCTCCTGCACCAGCTCCGGCTTCTCCCCGCGCAGCCGGATCTCGGTCAGCAGGTAGCCGATCTTGCGCTGCGCCCACAGCCGGGCGACGAACTCGCTGCCCCCGCGCTCGACGAAGCGCAGGCCGGTGTAACGGCTGACGCGCGGCTGCCCGTTCACCTGCCCGGTCAACCGCAGGTCTGCTTCGCCGCTGCCGCGGTAGCGCCCGGCCACGATCAATTGCGAGCCGGCGAACAGGTCGGGGAGCGGGTACGGATACATGTCCTCGACCGTGACGCCCGCGAACATCGCCTCCACGTCGACGAGCACCGGCGCGCTCACCTTTGCGTAGAAGCCGGACACCTCTTCCTTAATATCCTGCTCCGGCCGCACGTATGCTGTCGTCCCGCGGTGCTTCGCGCTCAATTCATCCAGCAGGAGCGTATCCACATCATAACCCACGCCAAACGAGAAGAGACGGACCGACTTCGGCGCGTTGCCCGAGACGTTTGCCACGATGCGGTCCGGGTCGATCTCGCCCGCAGTCGGCAGGCCGTCGGTCATGAACAGCAGCACTGTCGGACGCTGCGGGTCTGCGCCGGCCAGCGCTTCGAGCAGCGCGCGGTTGATGTCCGTGCTGCCCGCGGCCGTCAGCTTCTCCACAAACGCCTTGCCCGCCGCGGCTTCACTGGCGGGCACGGGCCGGTCGGCAAAGAGGCGTGTCGCGGTGCTGAACGCAACGATGTTGAAGCGGTCCGCCGGCGCGAGGTGGTCGAGCACGTACTGCGCCGCGCC
>JALOOB010000536.1 GCA_025454635.1 Anaerolineae bacterium | reverse complement strand
TGATCAAGCGTAGGGTCTCATGCAAGTATTGAGCAACCTCCGACGTAGTTGAACATTCCCTCCATTTGCATATTCGAGCGCCTGATTCATTGTGCGCCGCGATCTGCTCCTTCGTCTGCTGCGTCAGCGCATATTTGCGTGATGGCCTAATCGGCTGCGCCCAGTCGCAGTCATTCTTCAACCGCGGAACAGTTGCGCATCCAGCGGTCGAGACGGAGATCAACATCAGCATCTCGATCCTTATGATGTCGAGTCTCCGAAAATGTGGTGATGGCTTTGGCCATTGCTGCCTGACGTTTGGCCTGCCAGGTGGCATTGCCGGCAGCCGCCGACGAGAGACAGCCAGCTGCCGATGGGCGAAAGGATCCCGGCCAGCATCATGCGGCCTGCTCCAGAAGCCGCTGACGGCGCCAAACCCAGATGGCGAGGGCCGCGGCCATGACGACGAGGGCGGCAATCAGGGCGGGTCTCCCCAGGGCCTCCGACAGGACCGGCACGATGCCGACCCCTCCCGGATGACGGCATGGCTTCGGTCGCTGCCGCCACAGCCCCTGCTCCGCTTGCCAGGATCGCGGCATTGGCCTCGCGATACCGGGAACGACAACTGGCGCTTTAAGAATCGCGCCTGTCTCCAGTCCTGGGGCGCTCTCTGTCGATGCGCTGCGCTACGCCAGACGGCTCCGCGCACCGTCTCCATGTGCGTCCTTCAACACATACAAAGAGGGTCCCCTTTTCACGCCGATCCACAGTCCCCTTTGCTTGACGACTGACACACATGCCATCAATGACGGGTGGCTCGGAGGCAGGACTACAGACCAGTTTAACATTTGAATTTGTCTGTAGCCGGTGATCAGTGATCAGCCCCCATTGGGTGGTCCGGGTAGAATGTTAGTGCATTGACGGTTTCGGCGCCTGCGCGGGCGGCGAAGTCGGTTGAGAGAGCGCAGTCGTCCGCGCGGCTGCAGGGATGAAGACTTCGGGGGCTGGTGGTTTGTAGCCGAGCGGGCATTCCGCGAGATCGAGGACGAACTCGCAAGGGCCAGGGCGCGGCTGCGCCTGTCGGATCCGGAGCGCGTGTGTAAATCGCACTGAACCGTAGAATACTGATCTTACCACACGACACCACACTGACGCGTCCTCGCTCCGTTCACCCCATGAAGGCCGCCATCATCAACTTTACCGGAGGCCGGGAGAACTGGGGCTGCCAGGCCACCTCCGACGAAATGCTGCGTTTCTGCCGCGGGATCATCGCGCGCTGGCCGCAGTCCGAAATCATGCTCGTGCCCTGCCTGCCGAAACACGCACTGGACAGCTTCATCGAGCGCGTCCACGGTAAGCGCATCCGGCGCATCTTCGCGGCCGAATGCCCGCGGCCGTCCGACCTGCGTTTTCTCGAGGGCCTGGTCGAACAACGCTTCGGCGCGATGATCGAACGTGTGCGGTCGAGCGACATCGTCATCTTCCAGGGCGAAGGCACCATGGGTCCGAAGGTCCATTTCCGTGGCCTGCGCTTCTTTGCACTGCCCTTCCTGGCCAAGCACCTCTGGCGCAAGCCCGTCGTCTCGCTGAACCAGTCCTTCTATGCGGCAAGGCCTTCCGACCTCACCGTGGCCGCCAACATCTACCGGCATTTCGACATCGTGGCGCTGCGCGAGGGGCAGTCCTATGCGCTGTACCGCTCGCTTGGCATCGGTGAGCCGCTGCTGTGCCCGGATCTCGCATTTCGCGCCCGGCCAGCGATCGGCGCGCGGCACGATGCCGATGCGCCCTACTTCTGCGTGACCGGATCGGCCGCGATGGACGAGTACGATCTCGGCGCCTATGCAGTGCTGATCCGCGACCTTGCCGCAACGACGGGGCTGAGGCCGCTGCTGCTCTACTCCAAGCAGGACGATTCCCGCCTGATGGCCGCCATGGCCGAGGCCCTGCCGGTGGGCAGCTACGCCGCCGTCAACAGCAAATGCATGGCGACCTATGACGGGATCCTGCCCATCCTGCGCGATGCGCGCTTCGTGATCGGCGGCCGCTACCACACCGCCGTCACCGCGCTGGCCCAGGCGACGCCGGTGATCCTGCTGCCGGCCAACACCCACAAGAACGAGGGGCTGGCCACGATGCTGGGCATCGAGCTTCCCGTCCACGGCCTTGCGGACCGGCGCGCGATCCTGGCGGAAGCAGCGGCCCTGATGCAGCCCGGCAATGGCCGCGCCGACGCAATCCGCGGGGCCCTCGACACGGTTGCGGCCCGGCAGGAGGCCTTTGCCGCATATCTCCAGCGCTTCATCGCAGGGGGTGGCCGCGAGGGCGGACTCGATACGTTGCTCACGCCCGATCTCCCCGCCGCCACGGTGGCGCCGCAGAACGCGGCAATCTATGCGCAGGTGAATGCAGGGCGGAGCCATAACCTGATCGGGCGTCTGAAGGGCACACAGCGGCAACTGGGCGCCTGGCATCTTGTCCGCACCCAGCTCAAGCGCAAGAGCCTGCGCAAGCTGAAGCCCTATGTGTCGATGGCCGTCAACCGCCGCATCTACGATCGTGGGTCCGAGACGCAGCCGTGATCGTCAGCCACCGCCACCGCTTCATCTTCCTCAAGACGCGCAAGACGGCCGGTACCAGCGTTGAACTCTCGCTGCGCCCGCAGTGCGGCCCACGCCGGTGACCGAGGATCGCGCCGCGCCACAGTGCGGCGGCCCGCGCAACTACCTGCATGACCGCACCGGCTGGTCGCTGGCCGACCGCATCGCCTGGCAATTGCGCGGAGACCTCAGCCTCAAGTCGCGGCCGGCCATCGGCTTCTTCGGGCATGTGCGGGGCGTGGACCTGCGCGAGCGATTGCCGGCGAGAGTGTGGCGGGACTATTTCAAGTTCACCATCGAGCGCAATCCCTGGGACCGACAGGTGTCGCACTACTTCTGGCGCATGCGCCGGGCCGGGGCGCGCAAGCCGAGTTTCGGCGACTATTTCCGGGCCAGCGCGCCGTTAGGGAACTGGGAGATCTATACGGAGCGCGACGCCTTGATCGTCGACAAGGTGCTGCGCTACGAGACCCTTCAGGCGGACCTCGCCGCGACTGCCGCCATGCTCGGCCTGCCGGACCTGCAGCACGTCGCCCGGGCCAAGACCAGCCACCGCCCGGGCAATGCCTCGTATCGGGATTTCTACGACGACGCACTGCGCGACCGCGTGGCACGAAGCTATGCCCGCGAGATCGATCACTTCGGCTGGACATTCTGACGAAGAGGCCGGGCACGGACCGCAGCGCGTCAGGCGGCGGGCTGCAAGCCGTCCACGAACTGCGACATCCAGCGTTTGCGGCGCTTGACCATGTCGCGATACATGGCCTCGTATTCCGCGGGCGGGA